>CAJWRP010000257.1 GCA_913046025.1 uncultured Chloroflexota bacterium | reverse complement strand
CAAAACCCATCCACCTTTTTGATCCTTTAATTTCAACACCAACTACAAGAGTTAAAAAAAGAAGAACAATTGAAATAAAAAAAAAAAATAGTAAAAACTTTGTTAATTTGTTTTTTTCTTGTATTGAAATTGTAATAAGCAAAAATAATGAAATAAAAGATGCTTTAAAGAAGCTGAAGAATCATAAAACTCCTGGTGTAGACTCCATCACCAATGAGCAGCTGAAGTACGGTGGCATCTCTATTGCCAAATATCTACAGGATCTGTTCATGAAAGTGTGGACCGAGGAGGCTATCCCTCAGGACTGGGTCAAGGGCATCATTACGGTCATCGGCAAGAAAGGGGACAAGACGGTTTGCTCTAATAACAGAGGTATCACTCTGCGTTCAACTGCGTCCAAAGTGTACCAGTTGATCATCCTCAAACGTCTTGAGCATGGTTTGGAAAGCCTTCTGCGGGAGAACCAGTGTGGCATCCGTAAAGGGCGGTCCTGCATTGATCAGATCTATGGACTTCGCACAATTATACATAATTGCTGTGAGTATCACATTCCACTCTCTATCAATTTCGTTGATTTCAGAGCAGCTTTTGATATACTTAAGTCAAGAATCGATATGCAACCCTAACTCAACTTCAAGATATTTATGACAAGCAGTACGTTGATAAATTCACCTGTGCTGGTACTTAACCAGAATTACCAACCCCTTAACGTGTGCAACGCTCGGCGCGCTATTGTGCTTATGGGGCATGGTAAGGCCGAACAATTGATCGACGGGCAGGGTTATCTACGCACTATTTCTCAGAGGATTCCCGTACCCTCTGTAATACGTCTCATCTACATGGTAAAAAGACCGCTAGTGCGCCGTCGGCTTTCCCGAAGGGCCATCTTCTATAGGGATGGGTTCAAGTGCCAGTACTGTGGTAAGGTTGCAAAAGACCTGACCCTTGACCACATCCTGCCTCGTTCCAGAGGTGGCTCGCACGTCTGGGAAAACGTCGTTAGCGCCTGCATCTTTTGCAACCACAGCAAAGCCGGTTCCACTCCCAAAGAGGCGAGCATGAAGCTACTCAGTGTTCCCAAAGCACCCCGCCCGAATCCTTACTACATGTTCCACCACAGAAGCATTCTAGATGAGTGGCGTCAATTTATGCCTTGGCTGGAGTAGTCAAGGAAACTAGATGAGCGACTTGGTACAACCTGGTCTACTCGTAGGCGATTGGGTTATAACAGGCCACCTTATGCCCGCCTTCCATTTCTGTAAGCCGAGGGCGAACCTCTGTGCGGCAGCGGTTGTTAGCCTTGTTACAGCGATCTAGGAAAGGGCACTGATCTCGTGGATTCAGCATCTTGGCAGGGGTGCCAGGAATCGGATTCAACGATCTCAACTCTTCATCTAATCGGGGCAACGCCTGTAATAGACCCCAGGTGTAAGGATGCAAGGGCTTTGCGAACAACGTTTTGGTGTCAGCGTATTCCATCACCGAACCACCGTACATGACTGCTACATACTCTGCCATCTGTGCAATGACGCCCAGATCATGAGTGATCAGCATGATGGAGGTGCCATACTCTCGCCGCAACTCCCTGAGCCGATGCAACATTTCAGCCTGCAGCGTGACGTCAAGGCTGGAGGTGGGCTCATCCGCTATCAACAGCTTGGGCTCCAGTGCTACACCAATGGCCATCATCACACGCTGAGCCATACCTCCGCTTAACTGGAAAGGATATCGCTTCATCATATCAACGGCGTCTGGGATGCCCATGCTTTGCAGCAGCAACACCGCTTTATGCCTGGCCTCTCGCTTACTGATGCTGGTGTGCTGCAACACAATCTCTTCCACTTGTTTCCCTACGGAAATAACAGGATTTAGAGCGCTGGCAGCATCCTGAAATATCAGGGATATTTCTTGTCCACGGATTTGCCTGATCTCAAGGTCGGTCATGGTTAGCATTTCGCGACCATCGTATTTTATGCTGCCGTGAACGACTTCACCGGGGTAAGGCAAGAGTTGAAGTATGGAAAGCGCAGTCATGGTCTTTCCCGAACCGCTTTCGCCGACCACGCCGAGAATGCTATCCCGTTCGATCTGAATAGATACCCCGTTGACCGCCTTAACCGTGCCTTCCTTGCCCTGGAAGTAGCTGTGAAGGTCTCGTATTTCTAACAGAGGTATAGGCATAATACAGCTAGGTTAGTTCGGCTCCACAGTTGTCGGTTGCGTGCTACTCATTTGAGCGCCTGTGCAGAACACGAGGCCTGAATCTACCCGCCTTCAACTCAGCAATAAAGTCATCTAGATTCCGTATTTGGCCCTCAAATTCGGTAGCAAAGGTTCCGATGTCCTCAATCTTGTGTGCATCACTAGCACCGGTACCACTCATATCGAAATGCTTCGCCACCTCTGCTGAGAAGGCGTTCTCTTCTTTGGACCCCCTGCCGTTGAATACCTCAACACCATCGGCCAATGAGAAGACTTCACTAGAGCAGGCCCGGTCCAACATCTCATAGAAAGCCTGTGGGCTTGTGTGGGCCACCTTGGTGTACTTGCGTCGGTACGGATGCGCCACCACAATGGCACCCCCGGCCTCCTCAACAAGGTCCTTCACATACTGGGCGCGGTGCATTCCGAAAATGTACTCCTTGAGACCATAGACCAACAGGTGCCCCTCTTCCGTGCTGACCTCACATCCTGGAATAACCAGGTAATCGTGCTTCTTGGAGAGGGCAACGATTTCGTCTGGCTCCCAGAACCTATCATGGTCCGTTAGGCATACGCCATCTAGGCCAATTCGTCTAGCCTCTTCTATCAGGTCTTCGGGCGTCAGCAGGCTGTCGTCAGAGGTGGGGTAGGTATGCGTATGAATGTCTATTATCAACGGCTAATGTACGCTCTCCAGTGGCGTGTAAAGATTTTTTCAGTTTTGCATCGGCTATGCTTAAAGTCAAGTCTGCGGTCTTAAGCGATCGCGAAATTAATCCAAGTAGATTAGTTATTAATTAGTCACTTTCGTCCGCGTGACTGCCGGATTCTATCAGTTGGATACGTTCCTCAACCTTACCCAATTCGACGTACTCTTGGTGTGCGACGTGAAAGCATCGCTGCAGGTAAAGCTTAGCCAGTTCCTGACCATTGGCACCAGCGCCCTTTATTATCTCGACTAAAGTTGCGATCCTATGGTCATCAGGAAAATGCTTCTAAAGCAGACTAATGTCCATCTCAGACTCCCGAACCATGGAATCCTCGTTGCCTTCAACTGCGAAGCGTAGCTGACCTACCAGTTTCGTCAACTCATTCAATCTGTCATTCTCGCTCATGAAGCCATAGAGCACTTCATTCACGCCAAATCCTACACTCAAAGCCTCATCCGGCGATTCCGAACTTGCGTCACTTTGATCCAAAGTGCCAGCCAGACTGGCATATGCCTCAGCATACTGCTGCACAAGATCGCCAACCAGCATCATAGAGGAGGGAATATCAGTCGGATTAATGGACCCTCCGAAAATAATGTCGTCAGCTCGCGCATCGGCTATGCGTTGTAGATGCGAAAAGCTCTGCATCAATTCCAGTGCAGGAGGAAAGGCGAAGGCGGACAGGTCTTTTGCTCCCAAATCACCCATCTGATTCATCAGAAACGGCGGTACGTACTTTGTTACGTCTACGTTGATGGGCAGCATCACGAGATAGGTCGCCCATATCTCATCAAAGTCCGAAGAATTTCTGAAATATACGAAGGCGTGGCCTTTTGGCTCTTCCTTCGTGCCTTTTTCGAAAACAAGATCCATATGGATTACAGCCCACCTCAAATGAGTTTCAGCAACGGCACGTACTCGACCGTGATAGCTGGTTCCATTATACGCCACCAACGCCTGGCCATGAAAATTGGTAGCTGTTCGGTTCGTGCATACCACACCCCGGATCTGACTCGACGCCACAGGGCCAACCTAGGCTTTATTTACGTCGACGCCGGCCGTACTTGGCACCCGCGATCAAACCCAGTGGAGCCATCATTAGCAGACCATTCACCAAACCTGACGCCAACGACACGTTGCCCAACGGCGCACTGCAGCCAACACCAGACGGCCCCGGCGTGGGCGTAAACTCCACAGTTGCCTGAGCCACCACAGATCTTGCAGTTGGCACAGGCCTTGCAGTTGGCACAGGCGTTGCTGTGGCCGTAGGTGGAACTGGAGTTGGAGTTGATGTTACTGTAGGCCTTGCCGTAGCGGTCGGCGGAGGTGGAGCGACCCTATCAGGCCGCGGAGTAGACGTGACCGTGGGCGGCACAGCAGTTTCAGTTGGAAGCACTGGAAGCACTGGAAGCACTGTCGCCGTTGGTTCCACTGTGGCAGTGGCCACAGGCGTTTGCGGCGCCGGCAAAGGGCTGCTTATGGAAATAGGAATTGTAATATTCCCGCCATTGGACTCAATACTAATTACGCCACTGTAATTACCCGGCGGCAAAGAAGGACGCACTACCGCCAATATATTATTGTCGCCAACATTTTTGAGTTCGGACGGCTCCTCTATATCGATCCAGTCCGGCCAGCTA
>CAJWRP010000256.1 GCA_913046025.1 uncultured Chloroflexota bacterium | reverse complement strand
GCGCGCTCTCGAACGCCCTAATTAATTATAAGCTATTGCGGTCATAAAGCAACCTCCAGCACATGGCCGAAGGATTTACCTTCGAGGCCGGTCTGACTGCTAGGCGGAAACCTTATCCAAGGCATCCTTTAACACTGACTTAGACACGTCACCCACAATCTGCTTCGCGGACTCACCGTCCTTGAAAACCAGTAATACGGGTATGCCCCTTATGCCGTAATCCGTCGCAGTTTTGGAATTAAAATCTATGAGTACGATGGCAAATTTTACTTTGCCATCGTACTCATGGGTTAGCTCCTCAACTACCGGTGCGATCATCTTAAATGGTCCGCACCACTCAACCCAAAATCCACCAGTACAGGCTGATCGGATTCCAGAACCTCATGCTTAAAACTACCGTCGCTAATATCTACGGGGTGTCCCATATGCACTTATTTCTCTCTGAATGTTCAGATAATTCATTACGGAAATTTGATTTCGCTTATGAACTTAGATGCATGTGGTTTATCGGAGATTCCGGAAAGTCAGCAGAAAAAGGGTAAAAATGTTTACCACTTCACACAAGCGTTGATACGGCAAGGCACAACTAATCACCGAGGCGATTTGAGCGAGAAAACAGGAGGAATTTCCTCAGGCTTGTGGAGCGTATCCTAAAGCCGTTTTCTTGTGTAGTCCACGTAGTCCGCAACTATATTGTCAACTTCGTCCCAGAAGAAGCTACCCAATATGAGGCCCTTGGGCACGTCGAACACAAGATGGCCCCGCACCTGGAAGTTTCGGTCCAAAACAGTTTCGCCCCAAAGGAACGGCACAAACAGGGTTTCATCTGAACTAGCGGCATCGGCTGGCTTTGACCCTGCGTAGGGATCTATCGCTTCAATACGCTCTCCTCTGCGGTCGCCTAGTTTCGCAGCGTCACCGTCGATAACTAGAGAGGTCACCAGAGCCGTCCTGTTCACAACGACAAGCTCGACTACGGCCAGTTGACGATTGGATGCACGAGGTCGGATTATGCGGTGCCCACCCTGGGTGTCAACATAGGTTACTTTTTCAACGATCTGCGGCTGACCTGCGTGAAGCTCCAGACTACGCCCAACCACGACTACCTGATCGGACTTATCGCCACAGCCAACCAACAGCAAATGTGCTGCCAGCAAAAAGATAATCGGGATAACTTTTCTCAAGGGCAAACCAGATAACTGCAATGCCGATTTGCTAGCCAATGTACGATTTGGGGTAGTGTCCATTCTATTAGATCTGACCGTCCACATAAATTTACAGCGCGGATAACGAAGGCATGGCTCGTAACCTTGAAACCAGGCCTGGGAGCACGGAAAGGAGATATTCAATATCTTCGTCATCTGTCTCCCGACCCAAAGTAATACGAAGGCTACCTTGAGCCAGATCTGCTTGCCGACCTATTGCCAAAAGAACGTGAGATGGCTCCAACGACGCCGATGAACATGCACTGCCACTGGAGGCGTAAATGCCTGCAAAATCCAGCCCCAAGAGTATAGGCTCTCCCTCAACGTTTTCGAAAGACATATTCACGTTATTTGGGAGCCTTTGAGTGGGGTGACCGTTCAAGTGGACCTTCTCCATCTGCTCCTTAATGCTCTCTATAACCTTATCTCGAAGGCGAGTGCATCGCTCTGACACCTCTACCCGTTCCTCGCTTGCCAGCCTGAAAGCCTTGGCCAGACCAACGATACCAGGTACGTTCTCAGTGCCGGATCTTCGTTGCCTCTCTTGCCCTCCACCCATGTTTTGCGGCTCAAAAGGGGTGCCTCTCTTGATATAAAGTAGGCCAACACCTTTAGGACCGTAGAACTTGTGGGCCGATAAGCTCATCAGGTCCACGCCTAAAACCTTCACATCGAGATCGAGATATCCTGCCCCTTGCACAGCGTCAGTATGTACCATTATGGCCTGCTTACGGCTTTGGGCCTCCTCTTTGACCACTCGGGCAATCTCTGCAATCGGCTCAATAGTGCCGATCTCGTTATTGGCGAGCATCACGCTAACAAGTATGGTTTTTTCGGTCATGGCTTGCCTCACGGCCTCGGGGTTAACTAGGCCATACTGGTCCACTGGAAGGTACGTTACATCAAAGCCAAACTGCTCCAATTGATGGCAGGTATGCAACACCGCGTGGTGCTCAATGCTGGAGGTAATGATGTGATTACCCAGGTGCTTCAGTGCGAAGGCTACCCCTTTAAGAGCAGCGTTGTCGGATTCCGTGCCACCGCTGGTAAATACGATCTCACTCATGCGGGCGTTCAATATGCGAGCTACCGTTTCACGGGCATCATCGGCAGCCTTACGAGCATCTTGAGCAAGACTGTAGATGCTGGAAGGGTTGCCGTAGCTCTCCGAGAAAAACGGAATCATCGCATCCAGCACCTCTTCACGAACGGCGGTGGTGGCGGAATGGTCAAGGTATATAAGTTTGTCGGGTCCAGTCATGGCTAGTCTCCCAGGGTCAGTTACTACTCATTTTATCATGGCAGCCAACAGTCAACCAAGTGGTGAGGAAAAACAGCGGGGCTTTCTATATATCTTTTGACCAGGAACCGGAACTTATATATGGCCAACCTACTTACTCGACGACTCACTTGGAGGTGGCATACCCCATTAGTTTGTAGGCTAACTTTGCAGCTGCGTAGGCTCCGGCGATCGGCCCCAGGGACGGGCTCAGCTCCACAAGATCAAATCCTACTATATTGTGTCGCTGGCTCACTGCCCTCAGAAGTCCTATGACCTCGTTCCAACGCATTCCGCCCGGTTCAGGTGTTCCAACTGCAGCTATCTCAGATGGATCGAATACATCCAAATCGATGCTAATGTACACATTGGAAGACAGCTGTTCAGTAACTTGGTTGGCTTGGATCTCCTTATCTGGCGTCGCCCCAGACCAAAAGAAGACGGGAATGTCCTCTTTCCCTATGAAAGCGATCTCCTCTACACTGGCACTGCGCACGCCCACTTGCACTAGAGGAGCAATTTCGCAGACCCGCCTGGCCACTGAGGCATGCCCCCACCTGCTCCCCATATAAGAGTCTCGCATGTCGGCATGGGCATCCAAATAAAGAACAGAAAGGTCAGAATGCAAATCAGCCATGGCCTGTACCGCACCAATAGTGATGGTGTGCTCACCACCAAGCATAGCGACCAATTTCCCCAAAGATACAGCCGAGTGAACCGCCGTACGCACCCTCGAAATCATCGCCTCTGGTCCGCTAACGTCCGGGTCCAACGCGGGAGTTGTGTGAATGCCCACAGTTGAGATATCCCTCATTAGTTCGAGGTCCAGATCCTCTAGCTGCCTGGACGCTTCGATAATAGCGTTGGGGCCTTCCCTGGCACCGCTTTTGTAGGAAGTGGTGCTGTCATAGGGGACTGGAATCACGTACACATGGGCGGTTTCGGGGTCTGACTGCTGGGGAGAGGTGTCGAGAAAAGTGTTCCACTGTAGAGGAACATCGCCCAGCCAATCGTAGGTTTTGTCAGGCATGTCACCCCCATTTAATTTCTAGCTAGGCCGTCGGGATATTTTGGGTAAGCCCTACCCTTTCGCGAACCATACCGTTATAGGCTTCGCGGGGCTGCGTAAATTCCAGGCCCCTGTCGAGGGTCCATACCTTGGCTTCAGGAAGGGAAAAGGTACGTTTCACATCGTCTAGACAAGACGTGGCGTCGAACTCTTTGCAAGAGAATATGTCTATGTTGACGTAGCCCTTATCTGGAAACGTATGCACGCTGATATGGCTCTCAGCTATGAGAACGAACCCCGACACTCCCCAGTCTTCGGGAGTCTTGCCGTGGTAGGTATAGACCTGAGGAGGGACGATCTTAGTCATGCCGATAGTGACGGGATATTCGTCCAAAAATCGATAAATGAGATCCTCATCTTTTAACTTGAGGGGGTCTGCTCCATAGCCATCTATTACCAGGTGCACTAGGATATTCCTTCCACGATTCAACCTGTATACAGGTTAGATTATCACCCTGAGGGGGAATCGCACAACATAATGTTGATACGCTCTACCCAGATAGTATAGAATTTCATAGCCAACGCCTTGGCATAGCCTTGGAGATTGGTTGAAGTATTGGAATGCGGCTTAGAAATAAACAGATCCTAAGCTCAGCCAGGAACGTATAAAGGTCTGAATCAAAGAATCATTCCTGACGAGCATTTTGGAATAACAATGATAGAAATCGAGCACGTAAGCAAATACTACGGTGACTTCCCCGCAGTCACAGATATCTCCTTTACGGTTAACAAAGGGGAGATTCTGGGATTTCTAGGCCCGAACGGCGCCGGCAAATCCACAACAATGAAAATGCTAACCGGGTTCCTGCCACCATCTAGCGGCACGGTGCGCATTGCAGGCTCTGACATCGTTTCCGATTCGCTTGAGGCTCGGAGGCATATAGGATACCTGCCGGAGACGGTGCCTCTGTACACCGACATGGACGTTACGGACTACCTCAAGTTCATGGGTCGCATACGCGGAATGTCATCGAATCAGGTGAACCATAGAACAAGCGAAGTCATAGACCTCGTTAACC
>CAJWRP010000255.1 GCA_913046025.1 uncultured Chloroflexota bacterium | reverse complement strand
GGCGAGTCGATCTGGAACCGGATGGCGGCGATAATACGCAAGCACTCGCTGGACATCCGGCTGCTGATGGACGCCCACGACCGGCGGAACCGGGGCTTCGTCGACGTCTCCACCGGGAGCGGCGCCGACGACATCGGGATCGGCCGGGGCGGGGCGTACATCGACTTCAACGGCGATGTCGTCATTAAGGGCTCAGTGCAGTCGCAATTCATCGTCAAGGCCACCGGCACCGTCACCATCAGTACGTCTACATTCGTGATTTTCATATGAAGCTTCCTGGCCTTACTGTTTCAGTGAATCCCGGTAACGTTGCTTAAGTTCTTCGCTTGGCGGATAGAAACGGCCCGGAGAGCACTGCTCCTCATCCACCAGCCCGGCAATGAAATCCTCCACACGTTCATGCTCCTCGATCCACTCGATAACCTGTTCCGCCAGCTGCTGTGGCACCACCACCACACCATCGTCGTCAGCCACCATAAGATCGCCAGGCATCACCAGCACGCCGTCGCAACTGATCGGCACATTCGCCTCATGCCATGGACTGCCCTCCAGCCCCGTGATCGCCGATCGACCGACCCCAAACACCGCCAGTCCGTACTCGTCGCGAATCTTGTCCAAATCGCGCACCGACGCATCCGTGATCAGCCCCGTACCACCGCGTGCCCACAACCGACGGGTCTTCATGTTCCCAAGAATGCCCAGGTCAGACATCCGATTGGCATCCACCACCAGCACATCACGACCTGTAGCCGACCTCATGCCAGCCAAGTTAGTCGAAAACGTTGTCTTTCCTGTGCCGCCCTTTTCACCTAATACAGCTACTATCACAATATAATTCCACTCCAATCAACCAGTCTTTCAAGCCGTTGAGGCTGAATTGATAGCAAGCTAACTAGATGCCTGACTATCACGATACTTATATATCTTTATAAGACTATTCTAAGAAAGTGTCCAGGTTCTTTTGGGTGTCTGAGAGATTATTTTCCGGACCTCGAATTTGGCTATGCATCACGTTGTTGTTGACCATTGAAACGGCATGTAGAATACCGTCAATTACCCGACTAAGCCGACTGAAATCGACCGAATCGAAAGGGGTGTCACAATGAAACTGGCATTACAGTACGAGATGCAGCGTCCTTCCCTGGATGACCACCTGGTGCTTCAGGAGACCATGGAGCAGTGCATTTTGGCGGACGAAGTGGGCTTCGACTACCTGTGGTTCGTGGAACATCACTTTCTGACGGGCTTTTCAGCGTCGCCTTGCCCGGATCTTATTTACGCCGCACTTAGCCAACGAACCAAGCAGATACGCCTGGGCCTTGGCGTTGTGATCCTGCCTTACCATCACCCCAACCGAGTGGCGGAGCGCGTCGCAATGCTCGATCACCTATCTGAGGGACGAGTCGACTTCGGAACGGGCCGCTCAGCTCCATATGAGCTTACGGGCATGGGCATAGACCCCCGGGACAGCCGCGAGATGTGGGAGGAATCTCTGGCAATGGTGCCGAAGATCTGGGGCTCGGATAAGTTCTCTTACGAGGGCAAGTTCTGGCAGGTCCCGGAGAGGCAGATTCTGCCAAAGCCATACCAGAATCCGCATCCGCCCATGTGGGTAGCGGCACTGCAGCCGTCAACCTACGACATCGCGGCAGACAAGGGCATCGGAGTACTGGCGTTCGGCTCCAGTGCGCCATCGTCGCTGGAGCCATACGTAAGGGCCTACAAAGAACGCGTAAAGCATGCCAATCCGGTCGGCGCCTTCATCAATGACAACTGGGCTAGCTCAACCCTTGGCATCTGCCTGCAGGACGACGCAGAAGCAAAACAACTAGGAGCAGAGTCGCTAAAAAACTTCTTCGGCCCTGATAGGCCCTACGTACAAGGCCAGAAGGACATCTACGCCCAGCTCCTCGAACGTTGGGGCGGCGTTCCTGATCACCTTCAGGCAAACTTCTCGCGTTACGTTGCGCTGGAGGGAGAGACTGAAGCCAAAGATAATATTCTGGACTACTCCGGAGGTGCTGCCATCGCCAACAAGATCTGGGATGAACTGGACGCAGAAACGTTGTGCGAAAGAGCGGTGGTAATAGCAGGCAATCCTGACAGTTGTATCGAAGCGCTCAAAAAACACGAGGCCACTGGAATAGACCAGATGATGATCATGATGCAGACGGAGACCATTCCCCACGAAAAGGTCATGGAATCGATAGAACTTTTTGGTAAATACGTGATTCCAGAATTTTCATGATTTTCATAAATGGTTGTTAAAAAACAACCGGTTCAGGCTTCTTATTTCTCAAGCAAAAGTTTCTCTAAATAAGTAGTGAAATTGCATGATAAACGATTTCGAAAGTTTCCTTAAGCAATCGAAAAGACCTCTCATTTCGAGAGGTCTTTTCTACGCTATTTTATAGATCTCTTTATGAAATACCTACCATATAATAGCTAATAAGAAGAATAAAAAGTCCAGATAAAAGCCTGTATACCTAAGTATTGTGTACGATTAATTTCGCTAACATGCCCTTTTGTTATTGGTTGGATTTCGACTATTAAGACAACTAACTAGTTTGTGTGATAGGGAAAGGCGGAAACCAATCGGTATCAAATCGCAACGTGGATAACGCTACTCTAGGATGATGCAATTGTCCTGCACGAGATGGGGAGGGACTAGTTCCTTTTCATTTAATTGGCAATTGGTCTGCACATTAATATCAGCGTTCAGGGGCGACTTTAGCCGGGGTTAGAAGGTCAACGAACCCACAGATTAAATCCATTTAGTTGTCGCTTTAATCCTGCCTCACCAGTGGACTAGAAAGGCAATAACAAAGGGAATCTTTGTCGATCAATGAGTGATTTAGACGACTATATATACCTCATTAAATTGTTAATCCAGATCCATTAAGATATACGCTTGGCCAGGCGTTACCTGTCGTGTAACGTAACGATGTTATTGGAGAATACAGGCGCCAGTTTGGCGGGCGATTTGGCTACCCTCTTGCGCAGCTTATGTTTCAATTGACTCGCGCCATCTTCCGAGCCCAACCAGAAGTAAATTTCGTCGTGAACACGTCTGATTGTGAGCTCTTTACCTGCCATCTTGGCGGCCTTTCCTAGCCTTCTTCTCACCGCCTGAATAGTCTCGCCTTCGCTGGCCTTAAGTCGACCAGCTTTGCCATCCTTCAATTGCTCAATGAACAACGTGTACATAGCCAAAATCTGTCCGCTTCTTCCGCAGAACCTGGATTTCGATTTAGCCTCATCCTTGGTAATAAGTTCAAACTTAGGCAATGCTCTTTTCTCCATTTTTTCTTAGACTTATATAATTTTAGCCATCTTGTTTACGAAGCTAAAGGCGTTTCCTTTCCCTGTTTCTTCCCATTTCAGTTTAAGGCCTTTTTGCAGCACACTTGCGAACATAAACACTCATCGCTCCCCTCATCAGCCGATAAACAGCTACATCACTTTTGCCAAATTTACGATGATTTTAGGAACAATCGAAAAACAATTAGTAACCGTTGTCACCTTCTAAAGAACGTTTTGATGACAAAGAAAAGGGCACCCAGTTTGATTAAAACTGGGTGCCTTAACGCCCTATTTAGTGGCTACTTACTCGTCACATCTGCCGCTAATCGGACCAATGAAAAGCGACATAGCTGCGGCTACTATCCCTCTTTTACCCGATCATATTACGGCTTACGAATCCACGTTTTGCCAAGCCTACAATCCAAACCTATTTGAAAACCGCTTCGGCTAGACGTTCCAATTCGTCGGCCATTTCCCTTTCTGTATTGGCAGGATTTGGCCTGACTATGACGCGATTCGCACCTGCATCGTGATAGGCCTTAATGAGATCAAGATCCGGCAATTGACCGTAGACACTTATAGTCAGCGCAGAGGCATCTCGTTCGTACTCAGCGGCCAGCGTATCCAGTATGGCTCTGCTCTCTCGAATCTCATCCGGTGTGATTCTATTTGGCATCCAGCCATCGCCCCAACGTGCAACACGGCGTAACACATTCTTGGCCATGCCACCTAGCAAAACAGGTGGATGAGGCTTCTGCGTAGGCTTGGGGTACATGTGTACAGGTGGGAAGTCGTAATACTTCCCGTGGAACTCGGCCTTGTCTTTGGTCCAAAGCTCCTTCAGCGCAAGAACGGCCTCACGAGCCTGTCCCCATCGGTGATCGAAGTCGCCACCCATGAGTGTCGTCTCCTCGCGATGCCAACCAGTGCCGATACCGAAAACAAAACGTCCGCCGCTGTACAGGTCCAAGGCGGAGATGGTCTTGGCCAGCACCAGCGGGTTCCGCTCAGTTATCAGCGTGATTCCCGTGGCGAGCTTGATGGTGCTGGTAACGGCGGAGGCTCTGGACAGTGCGATAAAGGGGTCTGTGAAGTGCTGATAGGTCTCTGGAATCACTCCATCTTCGGAGCCTGGGAATCGGCTTTCGGAGTGGACCGGCAGGACGGGGTGCTCAGCGTACCAGATAGATTCAAAGCCAAGTTCCTCGGCCTTTTTCGCTGTGAACGCCGGGTCTACTGTATGCGCCGGCAGTGGTGTAGATACTCCAATATTCAT
>CAJWRP010000254.1 GCA_913046025.1 uncultured Chloroflexota bacterium | reverse complement strand
AGTTGCTCCCCGCTGGAAGGTGCTGCAAGCTCAAGATTAAAAATTCCGGCTAAGCCTGTAGTATATCCTCGAAGTCGTTTTCTGGACGGGGAGTTCGACCCTCCCCCGTCTCCACCAACTCCAAACTTTTACTCTCTCAGTTTCATCCTGAGAGAGTAGCGTAAGCGCCGCGGTTTCCGACCTTGCCATCGAATTGTCAAGCAAAGTTCGAAATGCCGGCACTGGCGTAATGGCTCCGACGAGTCTGCTGTCCATATCCACGTACACGCGCTCTATGAGCGGGCTGATTAGCTTCCTTCTCTCTTCTGGCGTCGCCTCCTTCCATAGCTGTGGTATGTTCTCAAACAGTTTCGCGGCGTCCTCCAATGTTGGAAGGTCCACCATCCTTGACAGGCCTAATAGTCTTTCAATTTCTTCCAATTTGGCCTCATACTCAACGTCAGTCAATTGCCACTTGCATTTGCCGAATACAATCACCTGAGGGCGGAGCGCAACTGACTATCTGTGCGATCGCAACTTCAATATTGCACACGGTTCGTGAGCGCTCCGTCCACCATGAGATTGGTCCCAGTGATAAATGTGGCCACCGGACTAGCGAGGAAAACCGCCGCCCTAGCCACCTCCTGGGGAGTGGCCATGCGTCCAGTCTTGTTGAGACTCATCGCCTTCTCAAATAGCCCCGGCATGTCATGCTCAATTCGGTGCCACACACCACCTTCAAAGTAAGTGTTGCCTGGCGAGACTGAGTTAACTCGAATGCCACTGGCCGCCAGCTGAGAGCTTAGTCCTTTTACGTAGTTTAATAGGGCGGCTTTGAAGACCGCATAGGGACCGGCTGCAAAGTCGGTTTCGACGCCAGACACGCTTGAGATCACCACTATGGAGGCGGCGTCCGACTGCCTAAGGTATGGCATAGCTGCCTCTACCGACCTCACTGTATGCATCAGGTCAACTTCGAATCCCTTGCGCCAGGACTCCTCTGTGCTCTCTATGGCAAGCGCGCTCACATTGGCAACGAGAATATCAAGCCCACCAAGCGCCTCCGCTGCGTCGCCGATCCATGACGTGAGTGCTGGTCCGTTGCCTACGTCCAACGCACGACCTGCCACTATCACGCCCTTTGCGGCCAGCGCTTCCAACGCACTAGCAACCTCAATCTCGTTACGGGCGCAGATGGCGATGTTAGATCCTTCATCCGCCAGGAGGTTTGCGATAGCACGACCAATGCCCTTGGTTCCCCCGGTGACCAGCGCCTTTCTTCCCGATAGTCCCAAATCCATAATTGCTCCCTATTTTATCCGCGGTCGATCATTGGCTTAATATAGCAGCGAATGTGAATTCAATAAATAAATAGTGGGAAGGCAGCCCGGTACTCTTCTCGCAATTCCGCAGTTGCGCCGGAAAGATCTACACGCTGCTGTTTCACATATGCCGATCCTACCGCCGTTTTTGAGGTGATTGACGCTCACAAGGCGCATTGCTAAACTCCCACCCATTAGGCAAATCTAGCCCTAGCTGCTTAACTGTAGTCCTGAATTCCAAATCGGTATTTCTATTTGGTGTGAGTTTGACGCCTGAAGGAGACATCCATGACTACCGGAATCCCATCTTACAGACCTCCAATAATGGGAACAACCCACATGGTGTCTTCGGGACACTATCTTGCCGCGGCGGCGGGCTATCGAATCCTCGAACAAGGCGGTAACGCTATCGATGCGGGCGTTGCCTCGGGCATCGTAATCAACGTAACTCTGCCCCACGCAACCAATTTTGGCGGAGTCGCTCCCATCATTATTTACCTAGCAGAACAAGACGAGGTAGTCACTATAAGTGGCCTTGGGAGGTGGCCGCGGGCCGCATCAATTGAGTACTTCAATCAGCACTGCGACGGTCAGATACCAAAGGGTATTTTGCGAAGCGTTACGCCCGCTGCACCCGACGCCTGGCTCACGGCTTTGGAAAAATATGGAACCATGACTTTTGAGGAGATAGTGACTCCCGCCCTAGAGTTGGCGGAGTTGGGATTCCCCGTTTCAGCTCCCGTTGCCAACTCTCTAAGCCGGTCCGACGAGGCTAAGAATGGGTACTCATCAGTCTGGGAATCGACCAGAGAAATATTCATGCCCGATGGACGCCCTCCAAAAATCGGCGAACCTTTAGTTCAAAAGGACCTTGCCCGTACCTTTCGTCGACTTATAGATGTGGAGTCGGCCAACGCGTTTAAGGGCCGTGAAGCTGCTATTAGGGCCGCACGTGATTACATATATAAGGGTGACATCGCGGCAGAGATGACCGGCTTCAGTGAACAGCAGGGTGGGATGTTTACTGTTGACGACTTCAAGGACTTTTCAGTAAAAATCGAAAAGCCGGAAGTAGGGCATTTTCGAGAATATACTGTCTATACCTGCGGTGCTTGGTGCCAGGGACCTGTGACCGCACAAGCGCTTCAGATGTTAGAGAACGATGATCTGGCGGCGATGGGACACAACAGTCCCGATTATATACATCTATTGTCCCAGGCGCTGAACCTATCCTTTGCCGACAGGCACTACTATTATGGCGATCCGGAATTTGTCAACGTGCCCATGGATGGTCTGCTTTCCAAAGACTACGCCAAGGCTAGGCGTAGCGTAATAGATATGGATCGAGCCTTTTCGGAGATGCCACCGCCGGGCGAACCCTGGTCTTATGAGGGAAGGCAGGATAAGAATCTCACTGCCCAAAAGCTCATGCCCGTACCGGGCGAGCAGGAGCAGGACACCAGCTATACTTGCGTTGTTGACCGCTGGGGCAACGCTTTTTCGGCGACCCCCAGTGACGGACTATTTGGAAGCCCAATAGTTAAAGGCCTTGGCTTTCAATTGTCTGGAAGGGGTAGCCAATCGTGGCTCGATCCCAGCCACGCTTCGGGCCTTCAGCCAGGCAAGCGTCCGCGCCTGACTCCGAACCCGGCAATAGCCTTTAAGAACGGCAAGCTATTCATGCCATTTGGGACTCCGGGTGGCGATGCTCAGTGCTCCGCCATGTTGCAGCTGTTCCTCAACGTTGCGGAATTTGGTATGGATCCACAGCAGGCGATAGAGCAGCCAAGATTCGTTCCCTGGAACTACCCGAATTCCTTCTGGCCACATACTTACCTTCCAGGTCGACTGGATGTGGAGGGCAGAATTTCGACGGATACCGCGGCGGAGCTGTCCCGACGTGGTCACGGCCTCAAGAAAATAAACGACTGGTCTCCGTCAACAGGAGCTCTTTCCGGCATCGTTGTGGATCAAGCAGCAGGTGTTTTGAAAGCGGGCGCTGACCCCAGACGGGATACCTACGCGATTGGACGTTAGTTATTGAAAGATCGTATTGTCCAGCCCAAGTAAACCGGCCTTTTAAAGGCCTGAGGAGATAGGCTTCTGATGACGACAAGTGACGAAATGAACGACAAAAGGCCTGACCACCCTCGATACCCCTTTGCGGGCATTCCTTCCTTCCTGCGCGCCAGGATCTGTACTGACCTGGATGAGCTAGACGCGGATATAGCTGTGATGGGTGCGCCATTCGACGAAGGCTCACCATTCATGCCGGGTTCCCGCTTTGGACCACGGGTGATTCGAGAACATTCCCTCCGGTTCGGGACAGATGGTTATTACGATCACGACACCGACAAGGTCTTCCTTAAATACGAGATCGCGCATGATCGTATCGCGGATGTCGGCGACGCGGACGTGTGGGTAACAGACGTTGAGGGTTCATTCCAACGCATAACAGATATGACGAGAAAAGTGCTGGATGCCAATGCCATGCCCGTTGTGCTGGGAGGCGATCACGCAATTACCTTTCCAGTGGTGAGGGCCTACAGTGAGCCTCTGCATGTCGTGCATTTCGACGCCCATATAGACTATTCACCATTCGTACACGGCTTCGAATACACGAATACCCACGCCTTCCGGCATATTAACCACATGCCTCACGTGGAGAGCCTCACGCAAGTCGGCATACGAAGCTTGCGAAACGCGAGAGAGGTGGTGCAGGATTCGATCAGCGACGGAAACCGGGTGATAGGCATGACTGAGTTCCGCGATGTTGGCCCCTCTGGAGTCGCAGGTGTCGTGCCTGCGGAGGCACGGTGCTACGTGAGCATCGACATTGACGTGTTGGACTTTCCGCTCGTGCCTGGAACCGTTTCCGGAGAACCCAATGGCATGCGATATGACGAGCTGAGAGATTCTTTAATTGCATTGGCTGAGCGCACCGAGATTGTCGGCTTTGACCTCGTGGAAGTGAATCCGCAGCTCGACGTGGGAACAGGCATGACTTCGTACCTTGCGGCCCATACCATCGTGGAATTCCTCGGACGCATATGCGATCAGCCGAGGTGGGCAGCCAAACGCGGAGGTCAGCCAAACTAGATTGCCACACCAAGATCTTCGCCTTCTTTTGTGTCATCCACCAGCACGATATCCGACCCCTCTCGGGTCGTGGCAATCTCCAGCAAGGGCCTGAACGCTGGTTTGGGCCGGATGGCGACTATGCGCTTCTCCTCGACGGTATCAACGTAGACGGCGTCCAGCATCGCCATAAGCAGCTTG
>CAJWRP010000253.1 GCA_913046025.1 uncultured Chloroflexota bacterium | reverse complement strand
CGTGGATGCACGACATCTTTCTAAAGGACTTTGAAGACCGGGTCGGCGAGAGCGTGGGGCAGGGCCACCAATTAGTGTCCGCCACCCGGCTGGAGCCCACGGGATTCTTCGACGAAGCAGTGGCATTGAAGGCACTGCACAACGAGAACGACAAGCTCGTCTCCGTCACCATCGTAGATTTCCGTCTGGGACGGTTGCTGGGTGTATCCTTTGTAGGCACCCAGGGCGATCATGGGCGACTGGAAACGGCTACCCAAGTGGGACTGGCGCTGGAAAAGAACATGGTGCGAGTGGCCCTAGGCTAATCTAACTATAGAGTAATTTGGCCGTTATATGATTTGGGATGACTTCCATCAGATAGATCCAGAGCTAGCTGAACTGGGCGAGGAAAGATTCGACCGCACAGGCCTCGTCATAGTTGCGACGTTACGTAAAAACGGGTGGCCGCGTATCAGCCCAGTCGAGCCACTTATTACGGATGGGAGACTGTACCTGGGAATGATGTGGCAGTCCCGCAAGGCCCTGGATCTTCTGCGAGACCCTCGTTGCACCATCCACAACACTATCTCCAATAAAAACGGCACCGAAGGCGAGTTCAAGGTGTATGGTCGTACCGTCGATACTCAAGACCACGAACTACGACAACGCTACTGCAAAGCCCTACACGAAAAAATGAATGGGACCCATCCACAGACGATTCGCCGTTTCATCTGTTCTCCATAGACGTCGAAAGCGTCGCATTCGCCATATTAAAGGACGACGAGACGTGGATACGGAAACTCTGGAAGGCAAGCTAAGCCAAGCTCGCCTATAATGCAATAACTTACCGATTGGGCTTTGACAGGAAAACACAATGCGCGCTGGATTTGGGCAGTTCAAGGAAGCCACACCGGAGTACCTCAGGTTTGCGGCGCAATATGGCGCCACCGACGTGCTCCTGAATAACCCCAACTTGCCCGGAGCAGGTGGCCACTGGGAGTTGCATGACCTGGTCAAAATGCGGCTGGCCGTGGAGCAGAACGGCCTCAAGCTCTCCGCAATCGAGAACGTGCCCACCAATTTCTATGACGATATCATGCTGGCGGGCCCTCGCCGCGATGAGCAGATCGAGAACATGATCTACACAGTGCGCAACATCGCCCGTGCCGGCATACCCATCTTCGGCTATAACTGGATGCCATCCCACGTCTGGAGAACAACTCCTGCGGTCATTCGCAACGGCGCCATCGCAACGGCCTTCGACTACGACGATGCCAAGGCCCTGCCGTTGACTCACGACCGGGTCTACACCGAAGAGGAGATGTGGGACAACCTAGAGTACTGGATCAAGATCATCACGCCAGTGGCCGAGAAAGAGGGCATTCGACTGGGAATTCACCCTTGCGACCCGCCAGTGGAAACTCTGGGCGGCATTCCCCAACTTCTTCGCAGCTTCGACTCCTACAAGCGCCTCATCGAGATCGTTCCGTCAGACTGCAATGCAATCGAGTTTTGCCAGGGCACCTTCTCCGAGATGCAGGGCGACGACATTTACGAGATGATTCGCTACTTCGGCGAGCGCAAGAAGATCCTGTACGTGCACTTCCGCAACGTGTCCGGTCAGGTTCCCAAATTCCATGAAGAGTTCATTAACACCGGCTACGTGGACATGTACAGAGCAATGAGGATTTACCATGAAGTTGGGTTCGATAGCTTCTTTATCGACGACCATGTGCCGCACACACACCAAGACACGGAGTGGGGACACCGAGGTCGGGCATTTGCCAACGGGTACATTCAGGCAATGATTGAGGCCGTCACTAAGCAGGCTGTGGAGTGATATTCGCAAGGAGAATCTACGGGCCGAGCTGATGAAAGTTGCGAGGTCTAGTGGAATCTCCCGCGTCTGCCTGCTTCCACAATATGCCAGTTTGCGGCGACAAAGGTCATGGCGGCGGCAAGGGCGATAACTCCCATTGCCATCAAGGTCTTGCATTTAGTCATCATGTTGTACCTCCTAACAGACATATGCCTGTTGCGCGTCCCGTTTTTCCGTATCATCAGCTCCGGCCTAATAAGGTACGTCCCAGTCATGGGCGAATTGGACGCATAATCTACGCTTAAGAAACACTTAGCCACATCTTATTAATCGGCCGTGAACTCATCGGGGTACTGCTCGTACCAATCCCCTGACAATCCGTGCGCAAAACGTGAAGCAAAGTGACCAGCGGTGAACAGTGTGCCCGCCATCTACCTGTGTGTTAGAATCTCGCCGCTATCAATGTTTAAAGTCCGGCAAAGGTTCAGGTTGCAGCTATAGCTGCAATATTTGGATTTCAAGAATGCCCGAACGTCGCCGGCGAAGAGCAAGTATGCCAGACTCAAAGTTCACAAAAGAGCTAATCGACAGATACAAGAAGGTAACTTCAGCTTCGGTGTACGGCACCGTCCGACAGATGGGCTACTTCCCCACATACATGCGCGGGGTTTACGCTCAAACTCCTGGCAGCAGCCTTGTCGGCAGAGCTAAGACATTACGTTTCGTGCCGCCGCGGGCCGACATAAAACGCGACACCCAGCTAGGTGCGGAATCGCCTGAATATGTGGCTATGGGCTCATGTGGTCCGGGGGACGTCATGGTCTTCGACGCCATGGGCAAGAACTGGGCATCTATTGGCGGAGACGTGAAATTGCTCCAGCTCAAGCTGGTTGGAGCGGAAGGGCTGGTGACCGACGGCGCAATCCGGGACCTGGGGGCCGTCAGCGAATATGGTTACCCGCTATTCTCCGGCGGTCGCACCGGTGCCGTTGGCGAGCCCGACGTATGGCCTTTCGAAGCCAACGTGACAATCCAATGTGGCGGCGTTGCCGTGGTTCCGGGCGACCTGATTGTGGCCGACGACGACGGTGTTGCCGTGGTGCCCGCTGCTATCGTAAATGAGGTCATCGAAGAGTTCGTAAAGGCACTTATCGAGAAAGAGGGCTGGTCTTAAGACCAGCCCTCTTCTATTGAATCCTAATAGAGCAAGGAAGAACTACAGCTTCAGCAAAACCTTAACCATGTTGTCTTCGTAGTTCTCGTACATGTCGTACGCCTTCTGAACGTCGTCAAAAGCCATGTTGTGTGTAACCATCTCGCTCGGGTCCCACCAGCCGCGCTCCCGAAGCTCGATCATGTTGTTGATATGTGTGATTGGGTCTCCGCTAGTTGCTCCCTGCGTGGGAATAATTGTAGGTGCCTTGCGGAGGAACAGGCTCGTATCTATTGGGGTTCTGTGTCCGGCGACGCCACCCTGTATGCCGAATATAACCGTCTTACCCAGGTTCTTCACAAGCCTCAGTGCTCCCTCAAGCGTCTCCGGGTAACCTCCAGCCTCCACGGTGATATCCGCGCCTATACCACCCGTTATATCCGCGACTACCTCGTCAAGATTCTCAGTGCTCGGATTGATCGTGTGGGTTGCGCCGAACTTCTTTGAGAACTCCAACCTATAATCGAGGAGGTCAACAGCGATGACCTTCTTTGCGCCAGCTCGCGCGCAGATAGCTGTGAATGAAAGTCCTATGCTGCCCTGTCCCATAATGAGAACGTTCTGGCCAATAATGGTTCCCATTTGTTGGCAGGAATAAAGCACCGTTCCGGAAGGCTGGCACATCACCCACTCCGAGACGTCGCCGTGGTTGGGGAGCAGAGCCATACGTCCCTCGTCTCCCGGCAGGTACTCCACGAGGCCGCCGTGCCCTTCTCGTGTAGGCAGCACAATAACTCGCTGTCCCTCTTTGAACTTGTCGGAGCGACTCTCCACAATCGTGCCGGCGCACTCATGGCATGCGCCACCTATCCTCATTGGATAGTTCTCCTCTGAATGCACAGGCCCGTAAGCGTGTCGAATGTCGCTGCCGCAAGCCGACCATGTCTCCAGCTTGATAAGGCACTGTCCTGTATCAATCGTGGGTATCTCTACATCCATTACTTCGAACTGCTTGGGGCTTGATATCCGTGCTGCTTTCATAGGCCTCTTGTCGATCCTCCTACCAACTTATAAACTCGGATTGCCGCCCCATTTAACCATTACGACCTGTTCATAGCAAGTTTGCTGGCGCATCCCCAACTGGTTGACGCTTTTTGACACCCCTGCGAACGCACGTTTATACTTGCCTCGCTGAGGGAGGAGAAGGAATTGACCACAATACCACTGGAGCCGGTGGACGCGGTTAGCATTACCAGCATCGTCGACAACGTCAGCGACATGCTTCTGCTCGACCAGGGTCCGGCTAAGCGGCCATCTATGAGTGGCTCCAGGGTTGACCGCATACCCGCAGCGTTCCTGGAAGGGGGCAGTATAGCCGACCCCCTAAAGGCAGAACACGGCTTTTCGGCTCTGATCTCTGTCACTAAGGAAGGCACAACGCACAACGTGCTCTTCGATGCCGGCATCAGTCCCGACGGCGTCACCGAAAACATGCGTCGCCTGGAGTTCAACCCAAAAGACATAGAAGCTATAGTCCTCAGCCACGGCCACTTCGACCACACAACGGGCATGGATGGCATAGTCAAAGGCTTAGGCGGAACTGCCAAGCTCCCTGTCTTGATTCACCCTGAGTTCTGG
>CAJWRP010000252.1 GCA_913046025.1 uncultured Chloroflexota bacterium | reverse complement strand
CTGCGAGGCCACGCGGTCCGCTGAACTCCCCGTCGCCCATGCCCCACGTACCCCAGCTGCTAACTAAGGTGCCATCGGAGGTGAACCTCTGGATGCGGTTGTTGTATTCGTCTGAAACGTAGACGCTACCGTCTGGTGCCACGGCGATGCCAACCGGCTCGTAGGACACGCCTTCGCCAAGACTGGGCACGATCGGGCCCTCTGTGCCCCATTCGGTAACGAACATGCCTTCGGAATCGAACTTCTGGATGCGGCGGTTGTATCCGTCTGCAACGTAGACGCTACCGTCGGATGCCACTGCTACGCCATGCGGGTAGGCGAACTCCCCGTCGTCCGCGCCCCACCTGCCCCATTGGCTGATGAGCGCAGCGCTCGACGCTGGAGTGACGATACCGTGCTGCCATACCATGAGGTTCCATCCAGTGAACAGCTGGAGCCTTGTCCCATTAAGAGTGGTATCTACGTCTCCAGAGGATCTAACCCATATCACCTGGTCTGTTTCTAGTTCGACCAAAGTATTCGCAGCGGCAAACGCTGCTCGTGGGTCGTAGAACGACCACGAATTGTCTTGGTTGTCGAAACTCCACACCCTGATGAGATTATCCCCGAGCGGCTCTCTAAGGCCGGCATCAATGCTTACAGCCTGGCGGTCTTCCCCTACATAGATTCCCCACGGGATGTGGTTGTTGCCTGGGTAGAGTTGGCGGGATGTTCCGTTCAGTACGACTTCGCGTTCTCGGCGTACATCTATGATATAAGCGTTCTCATCCTTTGCCGAAAGGATGTCTATGGTGCTGAAATCTTGGAGGCCCGGACGTGGATCATAGAATCTCCACTCTTGCCGGTCGTTATCAAATGTGAACACGTCCACCAGGTCGTCGCCCAAAGGATCAAGACCCTCGTATCGGTCTGACTGGAAGGCTATCTTCATGCCGTCCGGTTCCTCTCCAGACGTGTTCATCCAGCTGGGTAAAATGTCCTCAGAAGCGTTATCTGTGAGCCGGGTCTGGTTTGACCCATCTGGCTTCATGACGTATATCTCGTGATTCTCGTCACGGCCTGACGAGAAAACTATCTGCGTTCCGTCTGGCGACCAGAACGGGTGTCCATCGCCCCAGCCGTCGGTCAGACGTGTTCGGCCAGAGCCGTCCGCATTCATGATGTAGATCCCGCCATCAACGCCATCACGGCCTGACGAGAAAATTATCTGTGTTCCGTCCGGTGACCAGGAAGGGTCAATATCGACAGCGCTATTATTGGTCAGATTGGTCTGGTCAGAGCCGTCCACATTCATGACGAAGATCTCGCTGGCTGACTGGAAGGCTATCTTAGACCCGTCTGGCGACCAGGCCGGGTTGTAAGCATTTTCTTCGCTATCGGTCAAACGGACCCCGCTGGATCCGTTTGTGTTCAGCACGTGGATCTCGTAGTTCCCGTCTCGGTTTTGGTCGGATGCGACGGCTCGTTTGGTGCCGTCGGGAGAGAAGTGGTCAACTTCGCTTTGGGGCATATAGTCAATCCCACGAGTCTGATTGCTCCCGTCAGAGCTCATGCCGTGCCAATTATGGTATCTATCGTACCCAGTCTTGAGGTCCCCCGCATAAGGCCCGGGGTGCCCCACGACTGTTGTGTAGCCAACCAGTAATGAAGCCTCATCCCACGCTGTAATCACTGTGCCTTCAGGCGCAGGTACACCATCGATGTAGGCTGTTCCGATAAGCACTGTTGGAGGAATCACTCCTTTGGTAGCGATCAGTTCGGGACCGCATGCTTGGGGGCACTCTTGTGAACCTACTGCACCTACCGACAAGACCTGCTCCATCACACTTCCCGGGTCCAAGTTGTCTATAGAGAACGCAAGCGTATCGCCAACCGCTAATGTCACCTCACCGCTATCTCCAGACCCCCATTCAGGGGCGGTTGAGATGGAAAGGTTGTAAAAGGTCGGTTCATCAACGTAGGGGTACTGTAGGGAAATTAAATTCAAGCCTTCGAAGAGGATTCCACCTTGGAATTCCTGGTCACTGGATACGGTTATCCAGACGATATCCCCATCAATGATGTTGGTCATGGTGTTTTGTGATCGGAACACCGGATCAGGAGAGTAGAACAACCATTCCTGTTCTTCGTTAGAAAACTTGAACACAGACTCCAGGTTACCGCTGGCGATCTCGTCAGCAAACACTTCGTCTACGGTACTGGTATCGACTTCGGTTCCACGCCTGCCCAATGTGGCCCATCCGACTAGGTCCCCGTTTAACGAAAAAGCGGATATCACGGTACCTTCCGGCACCGGTTCGCCCCCGAACTTAGCAGTTCCGGTAATCACTGTAGGCAGTTGTCCCACATCTTGAAAATCCATCCCTTTCAGCGTCAACGGATCCCACACTGGTTGGGCCGGTACCGCGTTACACTGGATGCAGAGACCGTTAGATGTGAGGTCTAGGACATAGGTTTTCCCGGGAAAAAGTGGCACCGTATCCAAACCCATTACAGAGACTGCCTGGTCTGAAGTAAAATCGCCGATTTGGAAGTTGAATAGGGGAATTCCCGTCTCGTCTGGGTCCAATATGACCATCGTGTAGATAACGTCTTCCGCCGTTTCCTCGGGCGCTGACGGTGTCGGGGAGTCGTCTGAAATCTCCTGGGCTATTTCCCCCAAAGCCTCGTCGACGAGTTGCAGGTTGGAGAGCGTCACTTCCATATCAGGCTGGATTTCATACAGTCGTTCGAATATCTCGTCGAAGTCCTCGCGCGAGGCCCTTTCTAACTCGGGGTCCATCTCTTCGTCGCTCTGCATAAGGAGATATTCGAGGTCAGATTTGATTATCTCCAGGAGTTCACCGACGATCAGGTCGGAGTTGTCCAAGGCGACCTGAATGGATACTTCGCTTTCCTCCAACTGCGACCACAGTTCTGACAACTGCTCTTGAATCTCTTCGCTGGCTGTGATTGACAGTTCTTCGGTCCGATTTGCCAACCTGGCAAAGTACTCACCGTTGTTTTCTATCAGAGCCATGAGGTCGTTGCTTTCTTCGTTGAATGTAGCCATGTTCATAGAAAATATGGAGAGCTGATCTTCAAGGTGCTCCATATCAGCCGCATTACGGCCCGTCGCACCTCCGCTCAGGCCGTCTCCGCAGGCCATTAACAAAAAGAGAATTAGGCAGAGCGCAGGCAGGACAACAAACGACGGTCGTGGCAAAAGGTATCTCAAAAGCACAGCCGATGTGGCACTATGCCTGCCATGACTGCGTCAGGAAGTAAAATCGGGATAAAATGCCTGTGGATTTTAACAACCATGTTGCGTAGTTAAATGACTGATTCCAGGCTTGGTCTGTAACAGGCCGCACATTGGAGCAGTCCTTGCTTCGATATTGGCCGACACCATAAGGCGAGTTGGCATATAGCGATCCCCAGACAAAATCGAAGCGAGACTATTCCCGGCCAGATTCTTTAGTATCGGAGCCACTCTTTTCTTTCGCCACAAAAGGGCGCGTCAGAGACTTTCAGAGAATATTCAATTAAGCTCGCGTGCCTCTGATGCAATTAACGAACATTTAAATCAGAATGCAACCCGGCGGATTTCTCTAAATCATACCTTATAGCCCGATTCAGATAATGTGACTGCCATCACAGTTGGATATTTTGGGATAACCGATTTTGATTTGCCTCCAAGGGACGGGCAATAACATCGAATCAAGATCTAAAAGCCTGGCCACGGTAATACACCTGGAATTCATCGGATGCAGACTTCTTCAGTTCTGGCTTCTCCAGTGGTTCTGGCAGTAATGCAGAGTCATCTGGCTGTACCTTTGGCTTCTTGGGAGCGCTTCTGGGACGTTGCACCCATCTGGAGAACTCCACTGGATTGGTAGGCGGTTTCGGCCCTTGGCTATCAGAGTCATCGGGCTGATTGGTTGTCTTGTCGATTGGCATAGTGAACCTCCTTGAAATAGAAATAGCCCCCACAGATGTGAGGGCCTTTGGGTTGTACCACTTGTTGTACCACTTTCGCTTAGATAATGGCTTAATTTAAGTCCAGCATCCCCTCCACGAACTCCCCGATAGCAGTGGCCATCTCTGGCCCTCTGAGCGGTATCCAGTAATTCCCGTGCCTCGATGAATGTAACTTTTGCTGCAGACATATAGTCCCTCCCATAAATAAAAATAGCCCCAGTCGGGGCTTTAGACTTCCAAGTGGGCCGCCTAGCCTGGTGGCCCTATTTAGCTTCGTGGTGCCTTACCGCGGTAAAGCCCTGCCTATCGTGTATCGGTGCCGTTTTTCGGCCTCTGGGAGAATTTTTGCATAGATTCTCATGGTTACCTCTGGGCTCGAATGGCCCATCCAGGCCGATACCGTCATGATGTCCACTCCTTCCGTTAGCAGTACCGAACCGAATGCCTTCCTCAAGTCATGGGTCTGCATGGTATCTAGGCCCACCTTCTTCCTCAAACGGTTAAACACTAGCTTTCGGTAATTGCTGGGGAAGAATGGCATTCCATCAGGAGTCGAGTATACGTAACCGTGACGCTCCTTCGACAGGGGTTGCTGAATATCCGTGGCATAGGAGTAAAGGCTCTAGCTGAACTGAAGGAAC
>CAJWRP010000251.1 GCA_913046025.1 uncultured Chloroflexota bacterium | reverse complement strand
CAAGTATCATCCCGACCTCAATCCGAACGACAAAGAGGCGGAGAAGAAGTTCAAAGAGATCAATGAGGCCAACGAGGTCTTGTCTAACTCGGAGAACAGAGCAAATTACGATCAGTATGGGGACAACTGGAAACACGCCGACCAGATGCGTAATTCCGCCAATGGGGCCCCGTTCAGGTGGTCCAGTGGCGGCGGCTCCTACGCGGATTCTGATTTCAGCATGTTCGGAAACATGGGAAACCTCGCAGGTGATCTGGGTGGTGTGTTCGGTGGCGGACGCCGTAGGACTGCCAGAAGGCCAAACGTAGATGTGCAGGTGGAGGTAACTTTAGAAGAAGCCTTCGCCGGAGCAAAGCGACAGGTAAACTTGCCTTCCTTCAGTGGTAGCCGCCGGATCGAGGTGACGATTCCTGTTGGCGTAAAGACTGGCTCTCGCGTTCACATATCGGTGGACAAGGATACGCAGCTATTCTTGCGTATCACAGTGGCTGCTCACCCTGACTTCAGAGTGCAGGGCGCCGATCTCTACATAGACGTGGATGTGCCTTTTGAGGCCGCAATCCTGGGGGGAGACATCGAGGTGCGGACGCTACTAAAGGGCAAGCTGAGTCTCAAGGTGCCACCGGAGAGCCAGGCTGGGCAGAACATACGTCTGGCGGGACAGGGTATGCCATCGCTGAACGACAAAGGCACTCGTGGTGATCTGTATGTGGTGCTGCGGCCTACCCTGCCGAAGGACCTCACCGACGAGGAGCGGGAACTTTTGGCTCATTTCAAGGCTCTGCGCTCTGGCGTGGAGTCGGCGAAAGAGGAGTAAAGGGTCATGGCAATGGATGAGATGTTCGGCCATCAGGAGCCCATATTTATTATCAGCGTTGCCGCGCGGATGCTGGGCGTTCGTACTCAGACCCTGCGCTACTATGAGCGCCTGGGCCTGATCGAGCCTACGCGCACCCAAGGGAACCAGCGTATCTTCTCCCGCAGTGACATAGAGAGGGTGCAACGCATACGGAACCTCATGGATGACCTTGGCGTTAATCTCGCGGGTGTAGAAGTGGTCCTAAAGCTCTTGGAGCGTCTACGCAAAGCTGAAGTAGATATGGAAGCGCTACGAACAGAAAATCAGGGTCTTCGAGAAAGAATTTCGCAGTAAAGACTAGTTTCTAACTAAAAGGTCTAAAAAAAGAGGGCCGCACATCAAGTGCGCCCCTCTTTCGTATTCTAAGATTGACTAGAGCTAGTCAGCCGCCTGCGGCATGCCGCAGAACATCTCGTAATCGATAAGCTCGGTTACAGTGGGATTGTCGCCACACAGCGGGCACTCCGGGTTTCTGCGCAGCTTCACAGTCCGGAAGTCCATGTCCAGCGCGTCGATGAGCAGCAGCCTGCCTGACAGCGACTCGCCTACGCCGAGTATCAGCTTCACCGTCTCGGTGGCCTGTATGGTGCCTACCATTCCAGGAAGCATTCCAAGCACTCCAGCCTCGGCGCAGCTTGGGACCTCGCCGGGAGGAGGAGGCGTAGGGAACAGGCAGCGGTAGCAACCCTTGCCCGGCAGATATACGGTAGCCATGCCGTCGAACAGCAGAATGCTGCCGTCCACCAGAGGCTTGTTGCAGAGGTATGCAGCGTCGTTAACCAGGTAACGCGCTGGGAAATTGTCCGCGCCGTTCACGATAATGTCGTAATCAGGAATAATGTCGAAAGCGTTCTCTGAAGTGATCGGCTCCTCATGCAGGATCACGTTTACATCTGGGTTGTAAGCCTTCAGAGTGGCGTAGGCCGACTGGGCCTTGGACTTACCGATGTCGTCGTTCATGTGCAGAATCTGACGCTGCAGGTTCGTCACATCAACAGTGTCAAAGTCGACAATGCCGATGGTGCCTACGCCAGCCAGGGTCAGGTATATTGCTATAGGAGAACCCAAGCCGCCTGCGCCTACCATAAGTACCTTGGCATTAAGAAGTTTGCGTTGTCCCGCGCTGCCCACCTGGGGCATGATTATGTGCCGGCTGTACCTTTGCACCTGGTAAGGCGTAAGCGCCTGCCCTTGAGTCTGGGTCTGGGTCATATTTTGTTGTCCTCCGTGGCCTTTAATCTTTAGATGTTTATTAGCGCTGGGCGGTGCGCTCTTAGACTTCTGATAGACACTCATTGCCTAATTCTGACATAAAAAATACTCCACCTCGAACCTTCAGGAGGGTCTCAGTGGAGAGCGGTCTGTGGATTGGCTGACTTGGGTCTAATCCCCAATTTGCCAATTTATCTCAAACCTTGCTGGCCAATTGTGGCCAATCACTGTTTTAGACCACCTGATGTGTGGTGGAGCAACAGAAGCATTTTGCGATGTAAAACATATTATCTCAGTGCACGTGAACTTAAAGTCGACGTAGGAAAAGTATAGCATGTGGTGAAATTCACTTCAACCAGAGGGTCAAAACGGCACCAGGGCGCAGCCGCTTTTACTGAGGCGACGATAATATACGGATTAGTGACGAAATCGACCAGGTGTAGTCGGGCTTCCCAATGGCTCGAGTTGAACTACTCCTCCAGATTGACGATGCACGACCCAATGGCCGCAGGCCTTGATGTAACTTCAAGCTAGCATCGATTAGACTGGCCCAGTGCTATTCGTCCAGTGTCAATCGACCTGCCGGGCGAACTTGCTATCTATACCCGCCAGTCCGAACTTGGGATAGACAGCGTAGAGGTAACGGTGAAACAAAGTCAGAGACTCGTGGTTGTATCCAATAGTATGCCTCTTGCTTCCGCGGTGGCCCCTGAAGGCGGAAGTGGCTCCGTTCCTGTGGCTGGGCTGGTTAGCGTCGTCAAGCTCACCATGTCGAGATACTGCGGGATTTGGTTAGGCTGGACCGGTAGTAACACTCAGCGTCGTGGCACAGTCGAGGCACATAGGAGCTAACGATTTCGGATCTCGGTGCTGTTCAATTAGCAACGCTTGACCTCGCTGAAGACGAAGCCAGCATGTATTACATTGGCTACTTTAATCGTACCCTTTGGCCGCTTCTACATAGCTTCCCGGGCCGCTTCGTTATTAGGCACTACACGTACAGGTTTTACCGGCGGATCAACAAGCGTTTCGCAGACGCAGAATTTCTACCCGCGCCAGTGGGACATGGAGTGCGTCAATAACGAACTCAAACATATAATGACGCGTGCGTATAGCGCGGTTAAGTCGAAGGCGGATGTGGAACACATTACACTCACGGAAACTGCTTTTCTAATTGGCGTCGCGCGAGTCGCCAAAGTCTCAATAATTCGCGGGTTCATTTAAGAATTTCTCGTTTGCCATCTTGACCCTAAACGTCCTAAAGGCGTAGCCTTGGCCTAAATTTGACCATCGTGTCAACAGACGTCAAGAGGGTAAATATATGGAGTTCGGGTCTTTCGTTGAGTTTCATCGCCGTGAAGGCGGCACCTTTGCTGACGCGTTTCAAGAGTCGTTTGAGCATATCGACATGGCAGAAGATCTGGGTCTAGACGGCGTGTGGCTGTCTGAGGGCCATTTCAATCCGAACAGGACAGTTCTGTCGTCGCCTCACTCGATTGCCGCTGCCATTGCTGCCCGTACCAAACGACTCAAGATTGGTACTGCCGTTAGTATTCTCCCGCTGGGTAATCCTCTCCGGATGGCGGAGGAGACGGCTACCATTGATCAGATTAGCCAAGGAAGATTCGAGTTTGGCGTCGGTCGCAGCGGGTTGCCGGGCTCATACGAAGGCTACGGAATGTCCTACGCGGAGAGCCGGGAGCGATTCTTCGAGTATCTTGAAATCATAATGAAGGCCTGGACACAAGAGCGATTCTCCCACCAGGGCAAGTACTTCTCCTACGACGACGTTTGCCTGGTGCCTAAGCCATTTCAGTCGCCGCATCCAAAGGTGCGAATTGCTGCCACGACGTGGGAGACATTCCCTATAATCGCTAAGATGGGATTCCCTATATTCATCGGTGTTCGTACTCTTAGCCTTGACGTGGTTGCCGACCAGATTACCGAATATGCTGCAGCCTGGAAACAGGCTGGCCATTCGACTCTCGTGGATGTTTCGCTAAGGCTTCCCGTATACGTTGCCGACACCAAAGAAGAAGCATACGCCGAGGCTGAGGTCAGCTTCATGAGGCAATTCGCGCGACTGAGCGGTGCGCTGACCGCGTCTGCTAGAAGTGCGGGATCCAAAGTCTCAGAGGCTCGTTCTGAGCGCGGCAGCCAGCTTGCCGAACTCACGTGGGAAGGCATAGTAGGTAACAAAGTGTTGGTTGGTACGCCTGATATTGTGATCGAGCAGATCCAGAAAATGAAGGAGAGACTTCAGTTGAGCGGTATTGTCGCTGAGCTGAACGCTGGCGAGAGGATTCCACGAGACAAGATAGCGAAGTCGCTACGATTGTACTGTGAGAAGGTGGCTCCGGCGTTTTCTTAGCGGCGCACCTGAACAGGTGATCGGTCTAATAATACCTCGTCTTCCTAAGTTGTCCGCATGTCTACAAATGTGCTGTAAAGAGCCTTATTTGCCTGTGTTACCGCACGCAGCGAGTACATGTGCAGAATGCTATAATTTAAGGTATAGCAATAGCTATCTAGAACATATCT
>CAJWRP010000250.1 GCA_913046025.1 uncultured Chloroflexota bacterium | reverse complement strand
CGGCGCAGAAGCTCTATCGTATGTCCGTGGACGGACAGTGGGGGCAGATGGGCGAGGAGATCACGGACGATATGTTAGAGGCCTTTGCTGTGGTGGCGCCTTACGACAAAATTGTAGATGAGATCAAAGCACGATATGGGTCTTTTGCCAGTTCGATATCATTTTCGATACCGACAAACTCTCCAGAGGATGAGGAGCGGCTCAAGGACATGTTGGGCAGGCTGAAGTCAGACTAGTTCAATCCAGATTTATTCTTCGTGGGGGAACGCGGTGTTTCTCCCTGTCGATTATCTCTTCTATCTCGATTACTGCCTGATCGAGCCCATTAGTATGGTTGACCACAACGTAGTCGAACTGCTGCGCTTTTTCCAGTTCCGCTGAGGCAGTCCGCAACCGCAACTCAAACGCCTCATCAGATTCGGTATTGCGTTCACGAAGTCTACGGGTCAGCTCGTCCCTGTCTGGTGGGGCCAGAAATATGAAGAGAGCCTCTGGACAGAGGCTACGGACTGTACTCGCGCCTTGAACGTCTATCTTCAGAATGACGTCCTGCCCTCTTGCTAGCGCGTCAGTCACCTGGGACTTCGGCACGCCGTAATAGTTGCCAAAGACCTCAGCGTCTTCCAGGAGCCCGTCGGTTTCCTGCAAACTGGTGAATTCTTCTCTGGTAAGGAAAATGTAGTCGACGCCGTTCTGTTCCTTCCGACGCATGGCACGAGTGGTTGCAGTAATAGTGAAGTGGACGTTGCTTCCAAGTTCACGCATTCGAGATAAGACGGCGTCTTTACCTACCCCAGAAGGACCTGAAAGAACTATGAGGAGAAGGTTGTCCCTTAAAAAATCGGAGTCCTCAAACTGAGCGGACGTCTTATCCACCTAGTGGCTCCTCGATTTCTGGATAGCGCGGTTCAGAGGAGGAGACCTGTTCTGATTGGTTGCAGGTCCTCTTGCTTTGCTCATCTACAGGAATAATTATTTTTTGTACACCCAGGAATCCTTCTTGTCCCCACCGGAGATAAGGCTGTATCTCTTGCTGAGCCGCTCGCCGAAGAAGGCCGATGCCATGGATTCACGAGAGGTGGGTAGGCGATTGCTATCATCTTTGACCACGGCGCCGGCTTCCCACTTGCCATGATCTTCCCAAGAAGCAATAAACGCCTTTACCAGGTCCTCACTGCCATCTTTGATCTTAGTGCGGAACTCGTACAGCTCGTTAATGAACTGATCTATCCAATGCACCAGCGATTCTGAATTCGCGATGCACGCCGTGTCATTATCCAGTGGATCAATTGCGGAGAGTCCAGAGATCTGTGCAAAGTTCTTGCCTGTGAGCTTGTGCATCTCCCTCCAGGACGGGCTATTTGCCATGGTGCTCGTGAATGCAGATGACATGACCGCCGGAAGAAGATCCATGGCGGTCACGTAACTGTCGTGCTCATGGGGGTCAAGGAAGACAGGCCTTGCGTTCATCATCTCAATTAGGCCAATGACGGTTTTCACTGACTGTTCGTCGGCTGATACCCCCGGCATTACGCAGTAATCTATACCTTTGAACAGCGTAGCCGTAGCGTCGTCCATCATGCTATGCTCCCGCTTCACCAGGGGATGGCCGCCCACAAAACTGACGCCCTTGGGGAGAAATGCTTCTGCCCACTCTTTAACCTTCACCTTGGTAGAACAGGTATCAGTTATGACACAACCTTCATCTACGATGGTCCCGATAGCCTCAAGCATTTCACGCATTTCAGCAAAGGGCAGATCCAATACTATAAGCTGAGCGCCCTCAGTCGCCTCGCGCAAAAGCCGTGACGTCTTATCGTATGCGCCCCTCTTCTCAGCAACAGACAAGGCTTGCCTGTCACCGGAAGTTCCAAATATTTCCGTATTCTTTAAATTAGCGCTCTTAAGAGCAAGACCAATGGACACCCCAATGGGGCTTGTCCCTATTATCGTTATGCGCTCCAAATTATTCCTCCTGCCATGTTCGTAAGGCCACATCCCTACCTTTGCCAGCCGCCTAATTTATCTGTAGGAAAAAACGTCTTGGCATTTTACCATAAGGAGCATGCGCCGAGTTACTGGCCAATAACTAGTCTCATAAGGAAATTGATTCCTGGGCTGATGACACGGCCCAATATCGCGGTGTTGAGAAAAACATCCGCCATGATTATCAGTACCAAGATCATCATCCCGTAACGTTCCGTCTTTGCGAAGGAGAGCGCTGCATCCCTGGGCAACAAGCCCAGTACTATCTTAAAACCATCGAGAGGAGCTATAGGTAGCAGATTGAATATGGCTAACACCAGATTCAATTGAATCACAGTGAGCAAGATCCTGGCAACTTGTATCGAATCGGCGCCTGATTTCATGTATAGCTGAAAGATTATTCCAGTAATAAGTACCACGATGAGATTCGAAATCGGCCCAGCCACGGAAACAACTGCCGAACCGGCCTTCTCGCCTAACCGTAAATTCCGGGGCGTGACTGGCGTAGGTCTTCCCCATCCAAAGCCTGCAAACAGAATCATAATAGTGCCCATAGGATCCAAGTGGGCCTTTGGATTTAAGGTGAGGCGCCCCTGGTTCTTCGCGGTATCGTCTCCCAGCCTATAAGCTGACAGAGCGTGGCTGAACTCGTGCACAGATATGCCAATGATCAGGGCAATTATGAAGCCCGCGATGCTGACTAGGGCTCCTAGTGGATCGTTTGAAAATTGGTCAAAAAATCGAAACAGCAAACTTTTAATCTCGGCAAAGTATCTGGATTTGTGAACTGCCTAGAAAGAAAAAGCGGGGCGATTATCTCGCCCCGCTCTTATTTTACCAATTATCTAGTTAGATTAGTGGCCGCCACAGGCACAACCACCCTCGGCTCCGCATCCGCCTTCCTGGGCTTCCGGTGCGCCGCCGCCGCAGCCACCACTGCCGCAGCCGCAGCCGCCGCCGCTACCACAACCGCCACCAGACGAAGCCTGGAAGTTAGGGTTACTGATCACGAAACCGCTACGCATCAGGCCATCAACATAGTCGATCTGGGCACCCTCCACCAGAGGCGCGCTTTCAGGATCAACCAGGACCTTCACAGACGCAGCGTCAATGACAAAATCATCGACATTTGCCGCTTTTTCCATGCCCAGCATGTACTGGAAGCTTCCCTGAGGACCCGGTACTACCATCATTCGAAGAAGAGAACCTTCTTCACCACCCTGTCCGCTAATGATTTCCTCTAGCTTGAGGGCCGCTGTTTCTGTCACTTCAATGATCGGGGCAGTAGCCACTTTAAGACCTCCAGCCATTTAATTCATTTTCGTGCAAAAATGTATATTTGCTTGGTAGGATGGTATCACTCACGATAACAGGCGGTCAAGATACTATCAAGTCGGCTGTAGCCAGTTCCAAAGGTAACATTAGCCCCAAAAAAACCGGTTGCCTGACCCCTTACGAGTGGCGGAGTAGGCAACCGGTCATTAAATTCACAAGAAGAAGAGAACTAACGCATCTGTTCAGCGTAATTTTCTATACCAAGGTACTCAACAAACTCATTATCTTCGTTTACCAGTATCATTTTGGGGTCGATGGGATCCTCTGAAACGTCAAAAGACATGACGATTATGCAGTCGCCCTTATCCACCAGCTTCGCTGCAGCCCCTTGAACGGACATGACGCCTGAGCCTCTTTCGCCAGCAATGGCATAGGTCTCAAAGCGGTTACCGTTGGTGATGTCGCATATTAGTACTTTTTCGTACTCCCAAAGATCAACGCGTTCCATCAATTCCCCGTCAATAAGAATACTGCCAATGTAATCCTCATTGCACTCGGTAATGAAGGCTCGGTGAATCTTTGACCTAAGTAGAACTCTCAAAATAACTCCTCATCGTTCAAAATCTCGTTTTTTATGGTACTCACGAGACACAAATTTACTCGGCATTTCCTAATTTGAACACAAATAAAAGGCCGCAATTAATTACGGCACGGGGAGTACCCTAATACTATTTGCCATCGATGTCAAATTCCCGGACAACTTATTGTGCCATTAATCGGTGAGGTTTATTACTTTTTAGGTCTGTATAGAGCCTTAAACGTAAAACGAATGGCAGTGATCTTATGTTTAGCCAAATATGAAAAAGAAGAATAAAACATCAAAGCTGCATCGATGGATTACCGTGCGCGACGAGAAAAATGACGCGTTGTTCCTTTCCCTAATATAGAGAGTACACCCAATGTTCCAGATGAATTTCTCAGTACCCAGCGACAATGGAGTATTGATTCCGAAAACGCGGCATCTTGACCGAAAGTCCTATCACCTGTAACTTTACCGAATGCCTGCCCTCAATGAATTATCAGTAAAGTAAAAGGAGACGTATATGACTATTACGCAGTCCTATGAAGTCGACATTGCAGACGTAGAATACCTCCAGCATGGCGATACAGCCTTTCTGGCCCGTGTTTTCAGGCCCCTCGGGACAGGACCGTTCCCAATTATGGTTGAGCTTCACGGAGGAGCCTGGGTCAACGGCGGTCGCCACGATGAAGACCTGCCCAACGAGGCGCTGGCCAAGAATGGGATAATTGTGGTTGCACTGGATTTCCGTGTACCGCCAGTCGCATCGTACCCCGCTTCT
>CAJWRP010000249.1 GCA_913046025.1 uncultured Chloroflexota bacterium | reverse complement strand
CAGCTTTACAACGAATACCTGGACGAGCTGGAATACGCTGACGAGGTCGGCTTCGACGGCATCTGCGTCAACGAACACCACAACAACGCATACGGCATCATGCCATCGCCAAATATCACGGCGGCAACGTTAACGCGGAGCACCTCCAACGCAGCCATCATTGTGCTGGGCAACAGTCTGGCGCTCTACAACCCACCCATCCGTGTGGCCGAGGAGTTTGCAATGCTGGACTGCATAAGTGGCGGTCGGCTGGTTGCAGGCTTTCCTGTTGGGACATCCATGGATACAAACTACGCCTATGGCGAAAATCCAGCAACCTTGCGGGAGAAATATTACGAGGCGCACGATCTAGTAATTAAGGCTTGGACGGAGCCAGAGCCATTTGCCTTCAACGGTAAGTTCACTAAGTCTCGTTACGTCAATATCTGGCCCAGGCCTCTTCAGAAACCTCACCCTCCTGTTTGGATTCCCGGTGGCGGAAGCGTGGAGACATGGGAGTGGACGGCCGAGAAAGACTACGTCTACTGCTACCTGAGTTACTCCGGCTACAAGCGAGGCATCCAGGTATTGGACGGCTTTTGGAAGCAGATGAGGAGCATGGGGGTCGACGATAACCCTTATCGGGCGGGATTCCTGCAGTTGGTCTGCGTGGCTGAAACAGACGAGAAGGCCAAAGAGCTTTACGCCGAGCACGTCGATTACTTCTACAAGAAGTGCCTGCATGTGTACGAAGGCTTTTCGGAAGCTCCGGGCTATCGGACTATCCGTACGCTGAAGACTGGCTCTGTGGCTCAACTGGGCGCCGCTGCCAACGCCAAGCGCAAGGCCATGGTCTGGGAGGACTACCTGGAGGAGGGCTATGTCATCGCCGGCAGTCCAGAGACAGTCATTAAGAACCTTCGTGGGGCAGTGGAAGGCCTACGGGTAGGCCACCTGATGACCCTGCTTCAGATCGGCAGCATGTCAAAGGACCTGACGATGAAGAACACAGAGATGTTTGCAACCCTTGTAAAGCCTCATCTGGAAAACATGTGGGATGAGTACGAGGACCGCTGGTGGCCGCAACCTCTGGCGAAGCCTGAGGTTGCAGGCTCTGCCTCCGCAGGCGATTAATGAACAACTGTGAACCATTCAACTGGCATTCCGTGGTCAGCGGTGGTTCGACAATTCCCGACACTGTCGAGGATGCTCGATGAGATCGGCACTCTTCATTAACGTTGTTGTATATTTCAGTTAGGCCTGACTCTGTCGAAGGCCCGGCCTTAAAAAGTGTTCCTGGGCAACCGAGACACAATCAAAAAAATCGGAGTTAAGAATGGTCCTCAACCAGGGTATATCTACTGTCAGGGTTGGCTCAATAGAGGTTGAAGTAACCAAAAAGGGACAGGGCCAGCCGCTAGTGTATTTGCATGGTGCGTTTGCCTGCCAGGCATGGCACCCATTTCTGGACAAATTGGCCGAACAGTACACGGTGTACGCGCCTGTGCATCCTGGTTTTTCGGATAACAATGGCATCGATCAGATTGATAACATACTTGAACTGGCCCTCCATCATATCGATCTGATTGAGGCGTTGGAGCTAGACAAACCAAACATAGTTGGCCACTTTAACGGCGGCATGATGGCTGCCGAGATGGCAGCCATTTGTTCTCATAACGTGGGAAAGCTTGTTCTTGCTGCTCCTGCAGGAATATGGCTGGACGATGCACCAGGGGTGGACTATTTCGCCACGCCAGCCGTCGATCTGAAAAAGCTTCTGTTTGCGGATCCGGACTCAGAGTTGGCTTCAGCAGTGATGCCCGAGGCTCAAACGGACGAAGAGCGCGGATTGCAGGCAATAGACCGGGTGCGATCGCTTAGCACCATTGGCAAGTTCTTGTGGCCCATACCGGACCAGGGATTGAAAAGGCGCATGGGGCGCATCAAATGTCCTACCTTGATAGTCGTTGGCGAGAACGATCAGATTGTTCCAGCGTCCTACGCCGACGAGTTCGCGAACCGCATTAACGGTTCCAAACAACACATGATGGCCGAAGCGGGTCACATGTTCATTTTGGAGCAGCCAGGCGCTTTTGCGGACGTCGTCACGGATTTCTTAAATAGTTGATTTGTCAGCAAATATATAAATGAGGAAAAATAATTGAGCAGTGCACATATATCCGACGGTGCGGAGGTTCCCGACCCCTTTCTAGAAGAGGTTAGCCGTGGCATTTACGCCTACATCCAGCTTGACGGTAGCTGGGGATTGAACAACACAGGCTTCATCGTGGGAGAGGACGCCGTTACGGTGATCGACTCCTGCTTTAACGAAAAGAGGGCCCGGGCCTATAACGAGGTTATTGCCAGTGTAACAAGTCTGCCGATTCGAACTCTGATCAACACCCACCATCACGGTGACCATACCAACGGCAATTATCTTTCTCCGCAGGCCACTATAATCGGGCACGAGCAGTGCAGGCAATGGATGATTGACACGGCGGTATCGTCCAACAGACACGCAGGGCTGTTTCCCAATGTGGACTGGGGTGATATCGAGATCGCACCGCCCTTCGTGACCTTTGAGGATCGGCTGAATATATACGTTGGTGAGCTCAAGGTAGAGGCCATTTATGTTGGCCCCGCACATACTACTAACGACGTTATTCTCTGGATACCGGAGCGCAAGCTGCTGTTCGCCGGAGACATCATCTTCAACGGTGGCACGCCTTTCGTCTCTATGGGTTCTGTCGCAGGAATGCTGGTTGCCCTTGAGCAAGTAAGGGCGTTGGGCGCGGAGAAAATCGTGCCCGGTCACGGACTCGTCTGCGGTGCTGAGCAGATCGGTGAGCAGGTAGCCTACCTACGGTTCGTACAGGAGGTGGCTCGCAAAGGGTTTGATGCTGGTCAGACGCCTCTGGAGGCTGCTTTAGGCGCCGACCTTGGTCGGTTTGCCTCACTGCTTGATGCTGAGAGATTGGTTGGCAATCTGCACAGGGCCTACTCGGAAATTAGAGGCGAGCCGCTTGGTACAACTCTGGACTTACCGATGGTGGTCGCTGATATGATTACGCTGAATGGCGGCAACCCTGTGCGCTGTGTGGCGTAACACTTATACCTAATCGAAAACTAACGCAATAGCTGAAAGGGCGTGCCATTTTTGGTACGCCCTTTCCTCTTTAGTCTCGCGTGAGGATTATTGGCGAGGGACAACTTCAAGGTGAAGACATGAAGCGTTCGCACCTGAGTGTAGTACGGTCTGAAGCGCAGACACGAATTCGGTTTCGCCGCCGATAGGCCCCCCGGTGTTCAGGTTTCGGTCGAATCTCGGGAAGTTGCTGGAAGATATGTCCAATCGTATTCTATGTCCCTTCTTGAACACGTTGCTGGTAGCCCACAGATCTATAGTGAACTCGTAGATCTGGTCTGGTGTGATAAGCTCAGCAGGTTGCTTTGGCCCGCGGTATCTCGCCCTTATGATGCCGTCTGTCAGGTTTCTAGCCGCCCCGTTTGGCTCTACATCGACCAGTTTGGCTGTGAAGTCGGTGTCCACAGCTGAGCTGGTTGCAAATAGCGTCACCGAAACAGGCCCCGTCACTTCCATGTCCTGCTCAAGCGGCGACGTGCTGTACACCAAAACATCGTCACGAGACTCTATGTCCCGCTGGTCGTATGCTCCAGGAGCCATGAATGCAGGGTCGCAACATAGGCCACCGCCGCTAGTAGGCACTGGAAACAGGGGATTGTAGTGGTAGACGTCGGAAGGCTCCATTCCGGGGGACTCCTGACTTAGCGTGCCATCACCGTTTAGCGAATTGGCCCTTCCCTGGCTATGCAGATAGAATTTGGTCTGCTGGGCCCTCTTCAGAGGCCATTCATCTTCTGAGCGCCACTGGTTCTCGCCCATAACGAAGATTCGCACTGGTTTCTCATCAGCGACACCATTGTCCTCTCCCTTGAGATAGTGATCGTAGTAGCGAAGGTACATGCCCTGCAGATCAACCGCCAGCGATGAGGATCTGGTGCCGAAATTAAAATTCCCGGATACGTTGATCGGGGATCCACTGTGAATCCACGGGCCGATAACCAGTCTTTGGCCATTTCGTGCCTGCTCAGTGGCAGCGTTCTTTCTCATATTTGTGTAGTTGCGTATGGAGCCGCCCATAAAAATATCGTACCAACCGCCTACGTTGAGTGCTGGTGTGGTTATTTCAGAGTGTGATTCCTCTATGCAGACTGCCCTCCAGTAATCGTCGTAATCTGGGTGCGCTAACCAGTCGTAATAATAAGGGGCGATCCCATCTTTCAGGTGTGGGACGTTCTTAACCGGGAGATGGGAGAATCCGCCGGTTAAATCGTCCTTTGCCATGAGAAGTCTTTCGTGGTCAACTTCATTTTTTCCCAAGGAGCCTGCGAGCTTTTTCCAGTTACCCACAGATAACGGGCCAGTTGCCCATGACAGGTTAAATCCTAGCTCGAACGCGCCGCCTTGCCAGGCCCAGCCCTCGTGGTAGTCCGCTGCCGTGAACCCGGGGGCTATGGCTGTCAATGATGGCGGCTTCGATTTTGCTGCCAACCACTGGGTAGCTCCAACGTATGAAATTCCGTAGGTACCCACCTTGCCCGTACACCAGGGCTGTTCGGCCAACCACTC
>CAJWRP010000248.1 GCA_913046025.1 uncultured Chloroflexota bacterium | reverse complement strand
CCAATGCTGTGGCCCTCGCCCTGTGACGAGTGAAATATCTCTGGCTCGCCAGATGGCTGTCGGCTAAGTTTTAGCTGTTTGGATACCAATTTTCGGTTGTCCCTTTTATTCGAGATATCCTTATGACTTCCTCACATGGGGGTGCTAATTTGAAGGCAATAGAATAACACCTTCCGCAGAGGTTACTCGAAGGTTTCTCCGAAACATATGCCACTAAGACGTCTCTTGACAACTCCTCGCGGCGCACCAGGGGTGACCTTAAGCCTGTGAGGAATTGAGAGGGGTTTTCTTTTTTGTTTGGCCTAATCGCACCAACAGCGGGTCAGACACCCCGGCCTCTTTGAAGCCTTTGGCCCGCAGAACGCAACTGTCGCATGCTCCACAAGGAACCTCTCCGCCCTGGTAGCAGCTCCATGTGAACTCCAGCGGCGCTTCGATGCGCAAACCCATCTCGGCAATTTCGGCCTTGGACAGCTCTATGATGGGTGTCTCGACCTTGATGGGAATGTCGTACTGGGTCCATAACTTGCTACCGTACTCCAGAGCCTGAGTAACCTTCTCATAGTACTCCGGCCTGCAGTCGGGGTAGCCGCTATAGTCGATGGCATTGGGCGCAAGGTATAGGTATGCTTTTGCCTCCGAAGCATTCAGGCCGCCTACCTCTATGGCGTGAAGTATCTCGCTTTCTAAGAAAGCCGCTGACAGCGACAGGAATATGGTGTTGCGCAAGGGCACGTAGGTAATAGGTATGCCGAATCCGATCTCGTCTTCGGGCCGATCGGTTGGTATAGGGAACTGGTCTGGGTTAGTTAACGCTGAATACCAGGCCACCTCGCTGAGAAAAGAGATATCCATCAGCTTGTGCTTGATTCCCATCATCTCGGCGATCTGCTTGGCACAATCCACTTCCTTGCTGTGGGTCTGACCATAAAAAAAGGTCAGTGCCGTCATATGATCGACGCGGTCCTTCGCATATTGGGTAACGGTGGTGGAGTCTAAGCCGCCGGAAAGTAGCGTAATGCCGAAGCTAGTCATAGGGTTTGTCCTGTCAAATTTCGATTGAGTTTGTGGACGGGTGCTTCAACCTCAACCTAACCCTTCCCCTGATAGGTGAAGGGACCGCTTTTATTGGTGAAAGCGTATTCTAGGTAAGGTGCCTCACTCCCGCTCGTACGTGGCGGAGACCACCGTGTGGAGGCCGCCGCGTACCTTGTAGTCCATGGTGATGTCCATGCGGACGGGGCTGCAAAGTGCTACCAGGTCGTTCAGCACGCGGTTAGCTGCATGCTCCTGCACTATACCGACGTTGGTGTATGACAGCAGGTAGTACTTCAGTGACTTCAGCTCGATGCAGGTTTTGTCCGGCACGTAGCGAATGGTCAATGTGCCAAAGTCGGGAAGACCAGTCCAGGGACAGACTGCCGTAAACTCATCGGTGTCGATGGACACCTCTGCCTCTTGTCCTGCGTATTCGTAGTCGAAGACGATCAGGCAGTCGGCATTAATCTTGCCCTCCGCCTCCATGTTAAAGGTGTTGTCCAACTCGTTGAGGGACTCGTACTGCTCTTTCAGTTCCTGGATGGTCGGCATCCTGATCTCCTTTAGATGACTGGCAGATGTCCGTCTAACTACACGTCGCCAACTATGTAAATCCTGTACCTTTATATTACCCTTATCTTTCATATGGGGCTAGGTAAAGGAGAATAGGGAGTTTCCTGAGGCATGTCGGAATTTTGAAGATAAACGGTGACGCCAAAGAATTAGCCATCGAAGTCAAGGGCCTGCGCAAGGCGTACGGCCGCATTCAGGTGTTGCGTGGCATGGACCTGGAGGTGCCCTGGGGACAGGTCCTAACCATCCTCGGACCTAACGGCTCGGGCAAGACCACGCTAATCAAAACACTGGCAACGCTTATTAGGCCTGACGATGGGTCTGTACGGGTGGCAGGCACCGACGTAAGGAAACGCGGGAATCGGGCTAGAGGATTTATCGGCCTGGTCACCCACGACACCCTCCTATATGACGAACTCACGGGTTACGAGAACCTGAAATTTTATACACGCATGTTTCGCCTGGACTCTGTTGAACAGCGCATCGAGGCAGTGACCGCTCGAATGGGGATGACCGATCGGCTGCACCAGCGAGTGGGAACGTTATCTCATGGCATGAAGAAGCGCTTCAGCATTGCCCGTGCCCTCTTGCACGATCCTTTGGTCCTGATCATGGACGAGCCAGAGAGTGGTCTGGATCAGGATGCTCTTGGTCTGCTGGAAGATGTGATTCGCGACAAGTCAGATCCCTACCGCACCGTCCTCATGACCACCCACAACTTGGAACGAGGCATCGCCCTCAGCGACCGCACGGCCATATTATCCCGCGGCATCATCTCCTACGAGGGCAAGGCGGACTCTACCTTGGCCGAAGAAGAGGTAAGGCAGAGGTACCACGAGTTAGCTGGCTTATCTGCGGGAGACGGCAATTGAGAGATTACCTTTACCCGGTGATAACCATTCTTTGGAAGGACGTCCTGCTGGAGACGCGTTCCAAGGACATTATTGTGTCCGTTCTGGTATTCGCCCTCCTTGTTATTGTCGTATTCAACTTTGCCATTAGCCCCACACCGCAGACGGTGACTTTCATAGCTCCGGGCGTGCTGTGGATAGCGTTCCTGTTCGGGGGCGTATTGGGACTCAATCGGTCGTTCGCCCTGGAAAAGGACGGCGGCAACATTCACGGCCTGATGATGGCTCCGGTTGGGCGGGATGTCATATTCTTCGGTAAGATGCTTGGCAATTTCCTGTTCATGATGGTGGTGGAGTTGCTCATCTTCCCAGTATTCGCGGTGATATACAACTTCTCTTTATTGATGCCAGGGCTGATACCAATCGCTGTGCTGACGACGCTAGCGGTGGCAACTGTAGGCACTGTATTTTCTGCCATGGCCGTGAATACCCGTTCGCGAGAGGTCATGCTGCCTGTGCTCTTTTTCCCGGTCGTAGTGCCGGCCATTGTGGCTGCGGTAGAGGCCTCGGCTTCTGTGATTCAGGGAGACGGGAGTTTCACGCGTTGGCTACCGTTTTTAGCAGTCTTCGACGCCATCTTCTTGGTCGTCTCGCCGGTAGTATTCCAGTTCGTTATCGAGGAGTGACTGGCATCGGTCAGTAATCGAGAAGGTTAACCGGCACCGTCAAGGACGTGTATGCATTAAGCAGGTAAGTTTGTGCCTGGTCCAATAAAGGTAATTTAAAATTCAAGTTAGGCATGCTAAAATAGAGAATGTGTGAACCTTCATAAAATTGACACTCGAAACGCGCGCCTGATATAGTATTAGTCGCATCATAAGCTAAAAAATCAGTTCATAAACGGCATATAGCCTCTATAAAGAGACAGTCCCACAACACCGAATTTGCACGCAAATCAGCCATATCTTTCATGGGTTAACGCGATGCCAGCCTTAGCTGGGATGCCGAAGATTATCACTTATTCCAACATCTTTAGATATTCCGCGGATGAGTTGCGCGGCTCATCCTGTCGGTTGGAGGCATTGAGTTGCAGAAAAACGACTTCGTAGTCAGGTTCGCCGGCGAGGGCGGTCAGGGCATGGTGACCTCGTCTGAGGGCCTAGCCCAAGCGGCCAGCAACGTGGGCTATAATGTACAGACATTTGTCACATTCCCTTCCCAGATCATGGGAGGCCCAACCTGGGCCCAGGCACGCGTATCCACCTCTCCGGTGCTGAGCTCCGGCGACTCATTGGATGTTCTTGTAGCTTTTAACGAAGAGGCTTATCTGGCTCATCGTGACGAGGTGCGTGCTGAAGGCGTCATCATTTACAACGCAGGAGCGTTTGAACCCGATACTGATGGTCACAGCTTCGGTATGCAATTCTCTGAACTGGCCAAGCAGACTGGTAATGCCCGGGCCGAGAATATGGTTGTGCTGGGTGCGTTAGCTTACTTGGTTGGCATGCCTCAGCAGATTCTCGACGCGTTTGTCAGGGAGCGGTTCACACGGGGCCGTGACAATGATGAAGCGATAATCATCGCAAATATCGAAGCCCTCACACTGGGAAGGGAGGAAGCCGAAAATAGTGGCTTTAGCCTTGGCGAACTGGCCCCGCCAGAGAGGCCAGAGGGCAATCAGATTCTGATAAACGGCAACGAGGCTATCGCGGTGGGCGCCATTGCCGCCGGAGTAAACTTTTACGTTGGATACCCCATCTCGCCCGCTACAGCTATTTTGCTCTGGATGGAACGCAACCTGACAGGCGAAGGCAAATTCGTATATCAGGCTAGCTCGGAAATTGAAGCCATTAACGCCGTCTTCGGCGGAGGCTACGCTGGACGCAAGGCAATGAGCGCCACAGCTGGACCGGGCCTGTCTCTGATGGGCGAAGGCCTCGGTTTGGCATGGATGGCGGAAGTTCCCCTGGTAATAGTAGACGTGCAGCGTGGCGGCCCATCGACAGGCCTGCCGACGAAGACTGAGCAGTCAGACCTGCTAATGGCGCTGACGCCGGGACACGGCGATATGACCACTCCAGTCATCGCCCCCGGCACAGTCGAGGAGTGCTTTTACGCCTCTGTGATGGCATTCAACTGGGCCGAACGTTATCAAGGGCCCGTCATACTGCTAAGTGA
>CAJWRP010000247.1 GCA_913046025.1 uncultured Chloroflexota bacterium | reverse complement strand
CCCTTCTGAGCCTGCTAGCCGTCCCGCCGGTGAAGAGACTTCTGCATGCAAAGTAGTCGGCGCTTAATCGTATGCCTTGTCCCGTTACTCCGCACCGCCGTACTTTGCCTTGAACTCCAGCCACTGGTCCTCGTCTTCGATAACAGTGCCGTCCGGCAGCGTTGCGCCCATCAATAAGCGGGCTTGGGTTAACTGCTTGTTGGTCGTATCAATTGCATCTGTCAGGTCGCCCCCTCAGGTTTGTACCTCTAAGGTTGGCATCCCACAGGTTGGCCCCCCTCAATCCGGCTCTCTCTAGGTCAGTTCTCTTCATGTAAGCCGCCCTTAGGTCGGCACCTACCATTTTGGCAATCCTCATGTTGGCTCCCATTAGGGGGGCTCTTCATGTCCGCCCCCCCTAATATCGACTCCCACCAGGCAGGCCACTCTCAGGTTTGCCTTAGAAAGGGAATCCCTTCTAAAAGGGCAATCGATATTTTTTTAGCGTACTAGGGATCCATGTTTTGGTCACTATCGATTCCTTCTGATTCCTCACTCTGGGAGACGCCCAACATGTCGGCTGTCCTCAGGAACTGCAGCAGGGTGTTTCGTTGCTTTACCGATTCCAACTCTCTCAATGTACCCGCAGTCCTTGCCCGAATTACCTGGATGGTTTGGATCTGCGCCAGATCAGCATTGCCATGCTGTCCAGGTAACTTTGCAGAACATCCTGTTGCATCCAATCATTAGCAATTGCCTTATCTAACATCGGGTCCTGTTCAGTTAATCTCTGGAAGGTGATGGTCAATGAATTCAGCGTGGATGCGCCGATGATAATCACGGTAATAAGAGGTACTAGCAGTAGCTGCATTCAGTCCCAGAGTGTCTTATTGTCGAATGCTGGATACCAGGTGCCATCTGTCAGCAGCGCCACTACGACAGCAACAGCAGTGGCCACGACCAGAATGCCGCCAGCAATAAGTTGGAGCCATCGGATGGATTTCGCCCATCCGATGAGGCATTAGGGGGGAACCATTTATTGATTCTCATGATGCGGTGCATAATACAAGCCGGTTTTTGACGAGGCGGTTTGCCCATATGTCATTCCGAGCAGAGAGGGTAATCTCAGGCGACGCTAGGGCTGTAGGCGATTGCCCTAGATTCCTCGTCGTGCCTGCTCGGAATGACGTAGGAATGAAAGCCTATAAAAAAGCCCGTCTTGCTGGAATCGGCAAGGCGGGCTTAGCTTTGCGTTTCTGGATAAATCCAAAAATCTAACCCCAGTAGCGTGCGATGTTCTCTTCTTCCTTGGTCATCATCTCCAGAACGGCGGGTCTATTTTCGCGGGTTTGTTCCAGTGCGCGGCGGATCGCCGGGCCAACCTCGTCCGGGTCGTCCACGCGCTCGGCGTAGGCTCCCAGTCCCTCGGCCACCTTGGCGTAGTCGCCGCCCAGCTTGTTGCTGCCCCAGTTCTCTGTGGCGTGGGGGAAGTGGTCATGGTAGTGAGTCATGACGCCATTGTTCAGGACGATAGTCAGTGTACCGATGTTCGACCGCGCCGCCGTCTCGATGTCCATGGCCGCCATGCCGTATGCCGCGTCTCCCATGATATTGATCACCGTCTTGTCTGGGGCAGCCAGCTTGGCGCCCAGAGAGAGGCCCAGGCCGTAGCCCAGCTGCGTTGATTTGCCCCAGCCGAGGTAACCGCGGGGCTTCGTGACAGGCCAGAAGGGCACGATCTGCTCACGGGGGTAGCCAGAGTCGTGGGTGACGATGGAGTTGTCTATGTCGACGTTGGTTATCATCTCGTTAATCACGCGGTAGGGACTGATGGGAACCTCGTCGGATGTCAGACTAGGGCCCCACACGGTCATGAATTCTTCACGCAATTTTGCAATTTCAGCACGGACACCGTTGATGTCACCGCGTCCCTCCGCACCAAGCTGTCGTCTGACCTCCTCGATCATCTGGCCGAGTACTATTTTGGAGTCGCCAATGGCGCCATAGTCTGAGCGATAGTCTTTGTTGATATCTTCGGCGCAGTTGGTTGAGTGTGCCACCGTGACGCCTGCCGGCATGGGAGCGTTGAAGTTCGATATGGTGAAGCTGGTTCCCATGCCCAACACGAAGTCGGTAGATTCCAGGAATCGTGCGGCCATCAGAGTGCCCGACGACGCGGCCGTGCCAAGGGATAGCGGATGCGTCTCAGGGAAGGCGCTCTTGCCAGCCAGGGTAGTCATCACGGGTATATTGGTTAGCTCTGCGAACTCCACAAGCTCGTCGGTGGCCTCGGCGTATAGCACGCCCTGTCCAGCATTGATGATGGGGTTCTTGGCATTGAGTAATGCCGTTACGAGATCTCGAACGTCCTCTTGGGACGCGCCGGACTTATGGACTTGCACTGGCTTGTAGTCGAGGTTGCCTGGAAACTCGGCGTGGGCTACGTCGCCTGGAAACTCCAGTAGGACCGGCCCTGGACGGCCATGCTTGAGTTGAGTCATGGCTCGACCGACCATTTCCGGGATGCGCTCGACCATGTTGATGAGGCCTGCCCACTTGGTGATGCCCTGGTAGTTGGGTACTGCCTCAAAGTTAGGATGAACGCCCTGCCGTGAAGCTGGTTGTCCTCCGGGAATCAGCAGAATTGGGACAGAGTCTGCATATGCTTGCGCCACGCCACCGAAGGCGTTCTCAGCACCAGGCCCGGTCTGCATAGTGAAGACGCCGATCTTTTTGCCGTTGTTGATGCGGCTGAAGCCGTCGGCCATGTTGACGCCCGCGCGCTCCTGCCGACACATAACAGGCCGTATGCCTTCCACTGAGCAGGCGTTGATTAACGTCTGCGCCGGGAAGCAGGAAATCCACTCCACGCCCTCAGCCTTGAGAATCTTAGCCAGAACCTGATCACCGTTCATGGGAATCTCCTTTCGGACGCTAAAAGCAAACAGCCATCATTAGTCAGCAGGCGTGTTCGAAGATAAGCTGAACGCTGATGGCTGAAAGCTAAATGCTTGTTTGTCTACCGCTGTCTAATAAACTTCTGTATGCGTTGGCCTTCCAAAACTTCGCCTACGTACAGGTCGCCTCGTGAGTCGATGGCCGCACCGTGCGGTGCAACGAACTGGCCTGGCTCGTGGCTTTCTACATCGCCCCACTGGGACAGCACCCTTCCGGTAGCTGCTTCGACAATGGTCATGCGATGCTTTAACTCGGAGATATATGCCTCGCCGTCGGGTCCGAACGTCACCGTCGTGGGCTGTTGGAATCCTGTCCACATTGCCAGGAATTCACCTTCCTGGTCGAATATCTGTACTCGATTGTTTTCACGGTCGCAGACAACGACTCTTCCTTCGTGGTCAATCCCTACGCCATGTGGCAGATGGAAATCGCCGGGGTTGGACTTGCCAGGCTCACCCCAGGATAGAATTAGCGAACCCGTTGAAGTGTACTTGTGCACTCGGCTGTTGTTGTAGCCGTCGGATACGAAGATATCCCCTCCATCGCCAATCGCCACGTCGGTGGGCATGTTGAAAGGCCCACCCGGCTTGCCCGCCAAGTGGCGCTGCGGCTGGTCACCAGTGTCTGATGGCTTGTCCCTGGAGCCTAGCGTCAGCAGTAGTTCGCCCTTCTGGTTGTACTTCAGTACGACGTGAGAATTCCTGTCGACTAAGAATATGTCATCGTTATCATCGACGAGTACACCGTGCGGCTCCTTGTGTTCCACGTTCCAAGAGTTGATCAGATCACCCTCTCGGGTAAAAATCACCAGGCTGTGGGTCCCGCGGTTATAGACGTATACGTTGTCATTCTTGTCAACGGCCACACCGGCAACCTGCTTGAATTCCATACCGTCCGGCAATTTGCCCCAGCCGCTGTCAAGCTCGTAAGTATAATCACCGCTTCCAAAAGCCATTCTTTGCCCCCTATCTAAACCTATGCAATAAGTATTGAGAAATGAGTCCGTGCCCCTATGGAGCGCGTGTGCTTGGTAGGACGCTAATATAAGGGTGTACAGGGGTGGCGGTCAAGCAGCGCAGGCTCAGCGGAATAGGCGTTTACGTCGAAACCCGTTGTTGGTAAAGAGATGGCCTGTACCTGTCCTCTACGTCTGCGTAGGCGGGATGCCGAAGTCGTGGACGACTTCCATGCCGTCTAACGTCTCTGCCAGCTTGCGGAAGTTGTGCGTGTTCTTTGTCCTTATGGTCATTTCGTACTGCATCATATGCGCGTCAACTCAGTACGCCGTAGTGGTACAGGTGAAGTCATAGTCGGTGACCATTGCCTGGAATTCGTCTTCGGGAGTTGACGGGCTCTGGCTAAATCGGACTCGAAGTTGCGAGAAGCTGTATGTCGGCGTCTTGGCCTCCACAAGCCTCAGCGCCGAAAGCGTGCCAACGGTGGCGCCCCCCTGCAGGAGGGTCGGATCCGGGCGCGGGTGGTCAGCCTGCAATACAACGACGGCGAGGTCCTGGCGTTACCGGCGCAGACGGCGACGCACTTTCACTGGAGTCTCATCCGAGACGGCAGCCTTGGGCGGCTGACCCAGGCGATGGCCGTCCTCGCCGGAGACACGACTCGTGAGGTGCGCGCGACCTTCGACGCGAAGAATGACACAACCCGTGTAGACGTTATTAGACCGAAAGCGGACAAGGCGACGGTGACGTTGCCGGGCTTGGTCGTCCTA
>CAJWRP010000246.1 GCA_913046025.1 uncultured Chloroflexota bacterium | reverse complement strand
TCGGATGGCCTTGATGTAGTCGTTGGTGAACTCTTCCGTTGTGGCGTAGATAAGCGACAGACCGCTTGACCGAACCCGCTCACCTATGGCGTGTAGCAGGTGTGTCTTTCCCAACCCTACGTCGGAGTACAGGACCAGTGGGTTATAGATGACCCCGGGATTGTCGGCCACTGCCAGGGCAGCGGCATGGGCCAGCTCGTTGGACTTGCCAACGATGAATCTATTGAAGGTATATTTTGGATTTAGCCGCGAAGAGGACTGCGACACCAGCGATGAAGCTGGCACCGATGCGGGAGACGTACCTGTCGATGCAACCTCTGGCAATGCAGCGTCCTCCTCCTCCACCTCATCCATGAAAACCTGGAAGCGGATGTCGGACGGGCCTTTGGTGATACGCTCCACTGTTTGCGATATAAGCGTATACATCCGTTGCTCCAGCATTTCAGCAACGAATGCGTTGGGAGTGCCTACGACAAACTCTCCGTCCAGCTGTGCAATGCCCACAGTACCTTTTAGCCACGTCTCGTAGCTTGGTCGGGTTACTTGCAACTGAAGTTCGCCTAGGACTGCGCTCCAAATTTGGCGAGCGCCGGGAGTGGTGGCGGTCATACACTGGGCCTCTCGTGAGATGTCGATTCGCGAATTTCCCCCCGAATATTCCAGGGACTGTGAGAAAGGTGTTTTCCCGTCCGTTGAGGAAGATTAGCAAATCCGGCTTACCGGAAGAATTCAGATTCTAGCACCGAGTGCCGATGCCATTTCAAGGGGGCTTTTCAGCGAGATTTGGCGATCTTTTTGCCTTGACAAATTCCTAATTCGAAGCGGAGTAGCCTATAGAGACGGGCGCGAGTTGCGATGCCCATGACATCGCGTTGTTGGTGATTATGCTCTTTTTATGGGACGCCGAGAGATTGGCGGCGGCGGCGGTATACTGGGCAGTACAGGCTACGAAGGCAACAGCTTCTTCGGAAAGTCGGCCCGGCACACGCATTGTGCTGTGCGATGAGTAAGAACGTGCACGCCGCATTTGAGAAAACTGGCATGGGTCATGTCTGCCCACCGCGCGTCTCAGAAACTCGACTGCATGATAGGAGTGGGCTAAACTGAAATCAAACTGATTATGAGGAGATGGAATATGGCTAATATCCCTCTAAGCACCAGCGGCAGGACCGCCATGGAAATCGCAAAAGAAGCGACTTTAATTGCTGGCAAATTGATGCTAGATAGCTTCTACGGATCGAAGGAGATCACCTACAAGGGCCCTGGTGATGTCGTCACGGAAGTGGACAAGGCTGCTCAAGAAGCCATCCATGCGCTTTTTACTCAAGAGTTCCCGGACATGGGATTTCTTGGCGAGGAGTCAGAGGGCGACCGGGCCGATAAGGGGTATGTGTGGATCGTCGATCCTGTGGACGGGACGCGCAATTATGCTGCCGGTATACCCTGTGCTGCCACAGTTGTGGGACTCGCCCTGGACGGCGAAGTAATGGTAGGGGTGAACTACGATCCACAGATGAACGAGATGTTTTACGCTGAAAGAGGCAAGGGTGCTTACTTGAATGGCACCAAAATTCACGTGACAGACAACACGAACCTGACTGAAGGCATCCTTGGAACGGACCTGAGCTACAACAGCGATAGCACGGTGAATGGTCTGGCAATTGTGAATTCCTTCTTGCCGGAGCTGTGGGCGCTACGGGTTATGGGATCTTCGGCTCTTGGGCTTTCCTACGCGGCAGCTGGAAGGTACGACCTATACTTTCACGGCAGTCTTTCCCCATGGGACCAGGTGGCTGGCATGCTGCTGGTTGAGGAGGCCGGTGGTATAGTTACGGATCGCAACGGACAGCGCGCCACTGTGTATAGCGACGGTATTATTGCCTCCAACAAGACGCTGCATTCCGAATTCATGCGCCGAACTGATGGAATGGAATGGCGGAAGCCAACGCAAAAAAAGGTGTAGGAATCAGGACCTTTCCCGCCAATCAGATTTGCACATATAATCACCCATGATAAGCACACGGACTAGTTAACGGAGCAGCACATGAACGGCATTCACGATATGGGTGGCATGCACGGGTTCGGGCCTATTGATATTGAGGAAGACGAACCTGTTTTTCATCAGCCTTGGGAAGGCCGTGTCTATGGCATCGTTACCACTATTCGCGGTAATCACGATGTCTATGGCCCCTACGGCTCACGCTCGTACATCGAAAATATTCCTCCGGGCCAGTACCTGTCGGCCAGCTATTACGAAAAGTGGATGCTGGCCCTGGAAACCGCCTTGGTAGCCAAGGGCTTTCTGTCTCAGGAAGAGTTGGAGGCCAGGACTTCAGAGTATCGAGAGGATTTTGATGCGGCCGTGCCTCGCCGCGAAGACCCGGCGGCCACACAGCAGGTAATCGCAAACATAAGACTGCGCACACCCATGGCAAAGAACCCAGATTCAAGCATCAGGCCTGCATTCCAGGTTGGCGATGCCATTAAGGCCCGGAAGATCCACCTGCAAGGCCACTCGCGCTTGCCACGATACATACAGGGCAAGGTCGGTACCATCGAGAAGCTATACAAGATACAAGATATCCAAGACCACATACCGGTATCGGGGCAGGGTGCGCAGCCGGTATACAGTGTGCGATTCGAGGCCCAAGAGTTGTGGGGATCCGCTGCAGAAATAAACCAGAGCCTCTATATCGACATGTGGGAAAGCTATCTGGAGCCGGTCTGATGGACATCTCCATCGTCTACTACTCCGAGACAGGCAATACTGCGAAGATGGCGCAGCTTATTGCTCAGGGCTGTGAGAGTGTGGCAGGAGCCAAGGTGAAGGCAATGTCAGTGGAGAAGGCAGACATAGCGTTCTTGCAGGGATCGTCTGCTGTTATCTTCGGCTCGCCGACTCATGGCGCCAACCTGAGCTGGCAGATGAAGCGCTTCCTGGAAGAGCTTGACCGTGACCTTCTCGCTGGGAAACTGGGTGCGGTCTTCGCGTCGCAGAACTGGCCTGGCGGCGGAGGCGCTAGCTTTGCTGAGATGAGTATCATCTCTTCTTTACTGGTGCGCGGAATGCTGATCTACTCCGGCGGACTGTCCGTGGGCGAGCCGTCCTTGCACTTCGGAGCGGTGTCTCACAGGGCACCTGATGATGAGCTGAGCATATCTAGGTGTATTAAGTTAGGCCAAAACATTGCTAATAAGGCCACGGAGCTATTTGAGAACAACTGAAGTGAGCCACAGGAGTGTGACATGAGCGGAGAACACTATCCCGAGCCGGAGCCATACGCCGCCATCCGGGCCAAGGCGATAGAGTCGCTGCTGGTCGAGAAGGGCCTAATAGCCAGCGATGCCGTTGACGCACGTGTTCAGGCATATGAGCAGGATATAGGGCCACTGAACGGCGCTCGGGTGGTCGCTCATGCGTGGGTTGATCCAGTATATCGAGCCCGCCTCCTGGAGAACGGCACTGAGGCTATCGCTGAGTTCGGTTACACCGGAGCGCAGGGTGCAGAGATAGTGGTCCTTGAGAATAAACCCGACCTGCAGAACGTCGTGGTGTGCACGCTATGCTCGTGCTACCCCTGGCCAGTGCTGGGACTACCCCCAACCTGGTACAAGTCCAACGCCTATCGCTCTCGCGTCGTGATCGAGCCCCGGGTGGTTCTCAAGGAGTTTGGCCTGGAGCTGGAGGAGTCAGTTGAAGTACGGGTCTGGGATAGCAATTCGGATATACGCTACATGGTACTGCCGGAGCGTCCAGAAGGCACCGAGGGCATGACCGAAGACCAGCTAATGGAGTTGGTGTCCAGAGATAGCATGATAGGCGTGGCCCGTCTCAAGTCGCCGGCTGAAGTCGGTTAAGTATCGCCTTTTAGTTGCAGGGTCAAGGTTAGCCGGTTGTGGATTCATAGTAGACTATGGAGCAAAGCATTTGCCATTCGTGGCCCCTGATGTTAACCCAGGCCGATATCGGTCACAACAGTTGGAGGAACTAAACAATGCCATCATTCGATGTGGTTTCCCAAACGGATCTCATGGAAGTTGATAACGCAATCAACGGTGTGAAACGCGAGATAACGCAGCGCTACGACCTGGCGGGAACAAAGTGCGATATCAGCAGGACGGATGACGCCCTCACGATTTTGGCTGACGACAACATGAAGCTTCAGCAGGTGCAAGACCTGCTGCGGAAGTATCTCACCCAGCGAAAGGTAGACCAGGGTGCCTTCGAATACCAGGAGCCTGAAGACGCATCCGGCAGCAGCCTCAGGGAGAGCGTCACAATCAAGCAAGGGATCGACACTGAGCTTGGGAAGAAGATAAGCAAGGCCGTTAGAGACGAGAAGCTGAAAGTCCAGGTCCGTATTCAGGGCAACGAGCTCCGCGTTTCAGGCAAGAACCGCGACGACCTTCAGAACACGATCAATTTCATCAAAGAATTGAACCTGAGCCAGCCGCTCCAGTACATCAACTTCCGGAATTAAGGTCCATGGCCCGCTAGGACGAGTACTTTAGATGAATGAGTCAACTGATATCCGTATCGCTAATATGGAAGAGAACATCGCTCTTCCCCGCTCCAATGGCGAGTTAGTTTTCGAAGCTCCGTGGGAGGGTCGCGCCTTTGGCATGGCTGTAGCTCTCAATGAGGATAAGCAGTACGAGTGGA
>CAJWRP010000245.1 GCA_913046025.1 uncultured Chloroflexota bacterium | reverse complement strand
CGAGGTCAGACGGCGACCTTGTAGTCTTGATGGGAATCTGGAGTTTGGCAGAAGCGGAGAAACGAGGTCAATGAGGACCGCGCCAGAAGAGCCTCAACAGGTGAAACCTTCAATCACGCAGGATACTGCAATGCCGCAAGGCCCTCAACACAAATTGACAAACGCCGATGCGTCCTCGAGAATGGCCGTCCGGGCCACGAGGTCCGGACCAGCCACTTCAGCCGTTTTTTTTGATCGGGACCAACCGACATGTTGAGCCGGATTTCTCGTCCTCTCGCCCCGTGGGCCTTCAGTCTCATCGTCGGCCTGCTCGGGGCTCAGCCATCACCCTGTTTGGCCCAGGCATTTGTCCAGCGTGTTGAGCCTCCGGCGGTGACCCGCGGCGAAGAGACGCGGGTGATCCTGCATGGCAGCCGCCTGGAGTTGGCCACGTCGTTGTGGATTTCGGTGCCCGGCGGTCGCGTGAAGGCGACTCGCGTGGGCGAGAGCACTTCGGAGCGAGCGGTTTTCGACATCACGGTCGCGGCCTGCGTCGATCAGGAGATTTGCAAATCGTACCAACGCCTCTGTATCGGCATTGGCCTTGTTTACGACCCTTGGCATCCTTCTGTGGCGGGAGGCACAAAAGAAATGGATCTATGTTCAAGGTTGGTGTGTAAAATATCACAAAAGGGAACTCTAGGTAATCGATATTATTTCTATTTCGAATATCAGTGCCTGATCTGCCAGCCGGTGATTCGCGTCTTACTCCAAGCTCTCTCCCCTTCCAGACATCTCCCGCGTTTGTGCGATAATGACTTTCGAGGAGCGCCGATGATACCTTGGAAACTGTTGGACCTTGCACAGACACCTGGAAGGGGCGAAGAGCTCCGGCTATACCAACGCGATACGGAATACGAGATCAAAGCGGGCGATTACGAACTCATGAACAGCCATCTTCACGGGTCCGAAGATGCGCTGGCCGAACTCGCCTGCCAGCGCATCAACACCCACCCCCAAGCCCGAATCCTGATAGGTGGGTTGGGCATGGGATTCACCCTGAGGTCTGCGCTGGACGGACTTGGTGACACGGCCCAGGTGGTAGTCGCCGAACTGGTGCCGGAGGTGGTCAGGTGGAACCGTACATTTCTGGCGGACCTGGCCGGCAGTCCTCTGGACGACGCTCGGGTCATCATCCATGAAGCCGACGTTGCCCAGCTGATAAAGAAGGCCAGGCGCGACTACAACGCAATCCTGCTGGACGTCGACAATGGTCCGCAGGGGCTGACAACCAGGAACAACGAATGGCTATATAGCGCGCAGGGGCTTAGAGCAGCCTTCGACGCCTTGCAGCCCAAAGGCGTGCTGGCCGTATGGTCTCCCGGTCCCGACGCTGCGTTTTCCAAGCGGCTGTGCAAAGCCGGATTCGAGTTGGACGAAGTCAGGGTGCCGGCACGCGGTATCGGAAAGAGCAAGGGTGCCGGTCATCACATCGTATGGACTGCCATACGCGCCTGATGACTCGAGATCCGGCTGCCGGGCCGTCCAGTGCCGTCGACCCTCAACCTCAACTCATTAACGGTCAACGATAGGCCTTAGACAGGCAATTCCCTATGAAAATTTCCTCTTCCGTACGGGCTGCCGATATGCTGAACCGCACGCCGCCTTCCGTCTTGCACCTGATGAAGCGATCACCTCGATCACGAACAGTGTCACCGATGATCTCGAAACCGAATGCCTCAACATACCAGTCTGCGGTCTTTTTAAGTTCGGGAGCCCGCCAGCCTTCAATATCAGAGATCTCAAGATCCAAGGCCTGTTCTGTGTCGCCTCTGCGGACTCAAGAATTTCGTTTTGCTGGACGAATCCCTGGCCATATCCACCGATCTGGGCATGCGGCCTCTCATGGAGCGCGTGCTATCTAGGGGGAGATTCTGAAGGCATAGGGCTGCCTACAATTACGAATCCCCTTTTGCCTCCGACTGGTTTACCCTCAGGGACGCCAAATTGCATCTGAGGCCCCTGCAAAAGAACATGGAGTTTGCCGTGGCTTCCGTCGTTAGCCCCTCCGGAATGACGCTGGCCGGCAAGCACGAGACTGGGGTGTTGTCCATAGGTTCGCTGTCGAAAGACGGCATCAGAGCGTTGCCGCTACAGTGGAGTTTCGCTGAGGAGTCGGCCGCCAAGCACGGCGAGACGGTCGACCGCAAGAACTGGCGAATCGTACTCAATTGGCACATCGCCGAGACAAGGGAAAAGGCACGGGAGCAGGCGCGGGACGGTCTGTTGAGGCACAACAACGATTACACCGTAGCCGTGCTGGCAGGCGGAGATGGCGTGACCTATAAGACGCCGGACGAAGCCGTGGATGGCGTGGCCTTCTACGATGAGAGCACCGCCGTTATCGGCACGCCTGATGACCTGATCGCCAGGATACGCCAGATGATGGAGCTTACCGGTGGCTTCGGTTGCGTCATAGGCTTCGTCCACGACTGGGCGAATCGCGAAGACACCATGCGCAGCTGGGACATGGTCGCTCGATACGTAATTCCCGAGGTCAATGGTCTTCTGGACGACTATCGCGAGTCGCATAAGTTCGTCATCGACAATCGCGGGACGTGGGACCGGGCTAACGACGCAGTAGCCAGCAAGATCCGCGATAATGAAAGAGCCGCCGCCGCGCTGGGGGAAGACGAGGCGCAAGGCAGGGCAATTGTTAGAGACGGACGTCGCCTCACGCCCGGCGTGGGGAACACTCAGCAATAGAGACGATGCGGACGCCAAAACCTTGAGCGTTCGTCCCGCTTATCGGATGACTGATACGAGGTTTAGGGTGTCGGCGGCGTATCTAGAAGGTGGCTATCGGGTTAACCGGCGACCCTGTCCCTCCGTTGATGACCAGCGGCGCGATGCTTAGCAGGAACTCGTAGCGACCGACCTCAGCGCATGTCTCAGCCAGACGTTCGAAGTTTGCGTTGTCGAGCAGCGGCATGCCCATGTACGGAATCACGATCTCATGGATCACGATTCGCGCCGGGTAGTTGTAGTGCGTATGACCTGATTCCTGGAAGTCCCAGCCCAGCATTGCAGCATTGGTGTCGTAGAGGTACTCGATAATCGAGGGAGCGTTGCCAGGCGTATTCGGCGGAGATGAGAACTCGAACCCCGGATTGGCAGCCCAGAATTTGTCCAGGCCAGACCGGACCAGCACCACGTCTCCGTCTCGGGGCTCTATACCGACTGACGACGCCCAGTCTTCCAGGTCCCAGCCCTCCACGGGGTGATCCGTGTCGAGGTAGTCCTGACCTCGCATCTTCGGGATGTCGTAAAGCACGCCGCGGGTCACAATCCCATCGCGCCAGTTCTCGACCGAGTTTGTGAGCGCGCCGTTCTCGGTTATGAGCGCAGGGTCTCTGTCGTTATATATACGCCCTCCTTCCGCAGAGTCTCCGCTGAAGATATGGCACAGGGCATCTGAAGGTAGCATCCAGCATATCAAAATATTGGCTGAACTGGGGTGTCTTGATGAGGACGAATAAATTGTTTTTATCCTCGATAAATGGTAAATTTAAGGGTCTAAAATGCATGAAAATCCAGTCACCAATTCCAATCCAGTTGTCGGTAGCAGTGATGCCCGACCGTTGCTCATGCATACGGAGACCAGCTGGGTTGGATGAATTGGATAGGAGGTCACCATGACCTACAAAACAGACCGCAAAAATCTAATCAAGCGTGGAAATACATGGTGGTTTAGAAAGGCTTGGCGCGATAAGAATGGTATGCGTCATTGGTTTCAGAAATCACTTAAGACCCATTCATTAACTGTTGCCAGAGACCATCAGGATGAAATTATGGGTAGGTGGAATGAGGTAATTGCTGGAGACGACTTTGAATGGAGTTGGGAAGGCAAACACAACGGCACAACGGTTAAGGAGAGACGGTTGGATGAAGCGGTTGATAAATACATCGCACACAAGGAGTCAGAGAACCTCGCACCTAATAGCATTAAGAGAATTAGGTATAGCCTAAATAATCTGATAAGTCACTTAGGCAGTGGATTCAATTACACCGCTATTAAAAGTGAGAACATTGACAGTTTCAAACTTGCGGTTGGTAAAAACAGAACACCAGCTGGCGTTAATGTTGATGTTAGGAATGTCAGAGCTTTCTGTAATTGGTTGTTTCATACTGAGCGGATAGATAGACAGTTGCCAATAAAACAAGTCAAAGAGCCAGATAGACCACCGCAATACCTGACTGAAGCTGAGATTAAAGCAATCTTCAGCTTAGACTCATTGACAGACCAAATGAAACGGTTCTATGGATTCTATTTAGCTACTGGACTCAGACGTTCTGCACCATTCTTTGGACACATGGAAGGTAATTGGTTGGTGATACCAGCGGATGCACCATACAACAAATCAAAGCGAGAGCTTGAGGTTAACTTAGACCCGACTCTGCATAACATTTGGTTGGAGATGATGGAAGTCAAACAGCAGTGGTTAGATCACGGTAAACTGTTTGACAGTCTCACTGGAAAACTGACTAAGACGTTTAAGTCAGCCATACGGGAATGTGGAATCAATGATAGTCAGCACCTACATAACACACGCCACACATTCGCAGTACGTGAATGGTTAAGAACCAATAACATATACATGGTGAAGGAGCAATTAGGTCATTCATCTGTTACGGTTTCGG
>CAJWRP010000244.1 GCA_913046025.1 uncultured Chloroflexota bacterium | reverse complement strand
CTTGCCCTCCGGCTCGCGCTGCATTCCCCGCGATATGTCAGACCACTCCAGCTCTGTCGCCTTAAATCCCATCTGGCAGGACTCCAACGCTTCCGTGTCGTCCGGTGTAGCGAATCCTCCAGGCCCCAGAAAGGTCAGGAAATTATCCAAGCGGCGGGCCAACAACACCCCCGTCTCCTCTTTCGTGGCCATCTCCCAGGCCGTGACCTCCATGTAATCGGGAGCCGTCGGCCAAAACAGCCTGACGGTGATCGAAGTGGTGTCGTTGATAATCAGGTTGGGGAAGATCAGCAGGTTTCTGCTCTTCTCGGCCATCCGCACCGTGCGTTCTTCTCCGTATTTCTCAACCAGCCTTGCCCGAATCTTGGCGATCGGTTCCTTGGCCTCTTCGCCGAACAGCGGATTCCAGAAGGCGATGGGACGCCCATACAGGCAGTCGTTTTCCATCACAGCGTGACCGTTACCCAGCGATCTACCGATGCCCGGTCGGCTCTTAGGGGCTTTCATTCCCTCCAACTCCATGTAGTCCCAATAGGTCTGATGGGTCGGGAATACGTGGTATCCGTCAATGCTGTTTTCTACCAGCAGCTTCCAGTTCGCCTTGATGTGGTACTTATTGGACCCACGTATTGTCTTCAGTCCGAGTTCAGTCTGGTCAACAATAAGGTCCAGGTACTTCTTTGCGCCAGCCAGGTATGTAACTAGATCTTCGATCTCTGGGTTATAGCTTAGGAAATAAAAACCGCGATAGCTATCCACTCTTGGTGGCGGGCTGAGAGACACTTCCTTCCTGTCGAAACCCTCCCCGTACCCAGCCTCGTCCGGCATGCCTACCAGCTCTCCCTGGGAGTTGAAACTCCAGGCATGGTAGAAGCACTGAAATATCTTCGCGTTACCTTCATCTCTGCGGCAAATCATTGCGCCCCGATGAGGGCAGGTATTAAGAAAGACCCTGATCTCGCCGTCCTGATCTCGATTGAAGAATATGGGACGGCCAGCCACCATGCGCCGGCGATAGTCTCCGGCGTTTTCCACCTCGGACTCGTGGCCCACGTAGAGCCAACAGCGGTCGAAAATGCGTTCTCGCTCCAGATTGAAGATTTCATCAGACGTCATCGAGGTGCGATGGACCTTGAATTTACCCTCTTGGGGGCTGTCTATGATGAGATCTTGGAGGTCTACCATTTCACACGTTCCTCCTGAAAGGGTTGGTGATAAATCTTGATAATCGGGGCGGCATGTCCGCAGTTGGCAAGGAGTTTAGCAAGGAGGGAATGGGGGGGTCAAGGAACTTTTCAGGTATTGCCCAGTTTAACCGGCTATGCGGGGGCTAATATAAACTCGACTTCTGACGCGACCAACCTTCAACAGGCCTTAGAAATCGAGTCTCATGAAGACTTATGACAACTAAGAAGGGCAGCCATATGACCGCCCCTCTTATAACCATCTTTGTTCAGTCCATCGCCCAAAATTAACCGGGCGAAATAGGGCTTGATGGCGGGTGCAGGTTGCGAGCGCCGTTGTAGATGACGCGGGGCCGGAACAGGCTGTTGTTTTCGTGCTGCTCAACGACGTGCGCTATGTTACCGGCAACACGTGACGCCAGGAATATGGGCGTGTAAAGCGGAATTGGAATGCCTAGCTCGTAGTACAGCAGGCCGATAGGGAAGTCGGTATTCGGATATAAAGCCTTCTCCCTGAACATGGTCTGCTCCACCGTGTTGTAAATCGACATCAGCTCTTCGCCGTTGTCGATGCGCGATGCCAGCTTGGGAATGTACTCCATCAGGAACTTGGCCCGGGGGTCGTACTTCTTCATGTACACCCTGTGACCGAAGCCCATGATCGTAGCATTGGCCGCCAATTTTTCCATTACGTAAGGCTCTGCACGAAGTGGTCCGCCTTCTTTCTCGATGTCCAAGATGAACTCGATGGCAGCTTCGTTTGCGCCGCCATGCAATGGCCCTTTGAGGGAGGCCACCGATCCAACCATGGCTCCGTACATGTCAGCTAACGTGGAAGCGATGGCACGCGCTACGAATGTCGAATTTGGCATCTCATGCTCAATGTAGCAGGTGTGAATGCGATCGAAGGCGTCCAGAGACACCGCGTCCGGCTTCTCGCCTCTCAACATATACATGAAGTTCTCCATATAGCGTAGAGACGGGTCGGGTCGTACAAAGGGCATGTTGTTCAGGGCCCGGTAGGAATTGACCGTAAGGGACGGCACCTGCGCCAACAGCTTTATGCCCTTCTTAAGGTTAGCCTCTCGGGAGTTGTCATTCAGCAACTCCGGGTCCTCAAAGCCCGCCAGGAAAGATATGCCAGTTCGCAAAGCATCCATTGCTACAGTGGACTTGGGCATCATCTCGAAAAGCTGAAATAGCGCCTCTGGTATTTCGCACTGCTCAGCAAGAGTCTGGCAGAACTCAAGCCCTTGCGCCTCGGTGGGCAGTTCGCCATATATGACCAGGTACGCGACATCAGTGTAGTTTAGATTCTGCGCCAGCTCGATCAGGTCGTAGCCCCGAACGACTATCTGCTCCAGATCTGTATCCAGCAAAGATACGCCTATCTCGGCGGCTATGACGCCATTAAGTCCTGGGCTGTATGATTGACTTGTCATATTTAGTAACCCTCCCGGCCAGCGCCCTATGTTCCTGGGCTGTCAGGCCGTTTATTAAATGATAGTTCTGCATCTATATCCAGGTAACCCTCGTAGTCAATAAGTTCGTAGAGCTCTCGCCGGGTCTGCATACGATCCACCCAGTCCACCTGCGTGCCCTTATTTTTGATATCTACCAGAACCTCTTCCGTAATCTTGTTGGCCACTCGCAGCGTGGTCACAGGAAAGATGACAATCTGATAGCCAAGTTCCCGGAACTCGTCTGTGGACAGATAAGGCGTCTTGCCGAACTCGGTCATGTTGGCCAGCATAGGTCCGCCCACAGCTTTAGCATATGTGCGGAACTCGTCCTCGGATTGCATGGCCTCGGGAAAGATAATATCCGCGCCCGCCTCACGACACATGATGCCCCGCTGAATTGCCGATTCCATGCCCTCTATGGCACGGACGTCGGTGCGGGCTACGATCAGTGTGTCCTTACGCGCTCCGGCTGCTGCCGCAATCTTCTCTGCGAAGGCTTTTGCAGAAATAACTATCTTGCCATCCAGGTGTCCGCATCGCTTGGGCAACACCTGGTCCTCGATCTGAATTGCGGCTGCACCAGCTTCCTCCAGGTCTTTGACAGTGCGCACGACGTTGAGAGTTTCGCCGAAGCCCGTGTCAGCGTCCACGATAAAGGGCATGTTCGAAGCCTTGACCATCCAGCGAAGAGCCACAGTAAGCTCGTCCAGTGTGAACAGGCCGATGTCTGGTATGCCGAGGCTGGCGGAGAAGGCCGCGCCGGAGAAGTACAGAGCGTCGAACCCAATCCGACGGGCCATCATAGCTGACAGCGGGTTGTAAACACCGGGCACCGATAAGGACTCGCCGCTCTCGATTAGCACTCGCAGTCGAGAGCCATGGCTCTGGCCGCTGTCATTTTCCAGCATCCAGCTCATTCTTTTGCATTCTCCAATTTTCAGGTGGCCTTGGCAACTATGCAGATGGGTCCCTACAGACCTGTGGTTCAACAAGCTCTCCACAAACGTCGCAGAAGTAATGACGTTGGGCCTGAGTGCCGATTTCATCGGGCATCCTCGACAATGTCGGGACTTGTCGAAAGGCGCGAACTGAAATGTCCCTCTGCCTTAAGTCAGGCAACGCAATGATAACTGTCTGCGATGTGCCTTACAACACTAGAGAAGGGGCATTAAAGGATGTCAGCCTGCAGGATCTGGCGCGCGATGATGAGGCGCTGTACCTCAGAGGTGCCCTCGTATATTTCGGTGACCTTGGCGTCTCGGTATAGGCGCTCAGCCGTGGTGGGAGCCAGGTAGCCTACGCCACCATGAATCTGCACAGCCTTGTCCGATAGTTCCACTGCCGCACGGGATGCGTATAGCTTTGCCATGGACGCCTCTTTGATGAAAGGCTGGCCCTCATCAAGTAGGGTCGCGCTGCGCATGGTAAGCAGACGCGCCGCATCAAGCTGCGTAGCCATATCTGCGATCATCCACTGGATGCCCTGGAAGTCGGCTACATGCTGACCAAAGATCTCCCGTTGCTTAGCGTAATTGACCGCACTCTCATAGGCCGCCTGCGCTATGCCCACGCAAAGAGTAGCTATGGCTATGCGACTGGTGTTGAGCACCTGCATAGTCAAACGAAAGCCCTCGCCCTCATCCCCCATGCGGTTCTCTTCAGGCACGGCGGCGTTGTCGAAAACAACCTCGGCTATCGACGATGCGCGGATTCCCATCTTGCCTTTCAGAGGGTTAACGGTGATGCCTTTGGTGTCGCCCTCGACGATAAGAGCGTCGATGCCACGGGTGCGCAGACTGCGGTCCTGAGTGGCCATGACCACAAAGACGTCTGCCTCCGGAGCGTTGGTGATGAAAGTCTTGGTGCCATTTAGCACGTAGCTGCCGTTGGACCGCTTGGAGGCCGTCTGCATGTTCCCCGCGTCGCTGCCTGCACCCGGCTCAGTGAGGGCAAAGGCGCCCACTTTCTTACCGGTGGCCAGGTCTGGCAAGAACTGCCGCTTCTGGCCCTCGGTCCCATACATCTGGATGAAATGAGCGCACAGGCACAGGTGTGC
>CAJWRP010000243.1 GCA_913046025.1 uncultured Chloroflexota bacterium | reverse complement strand
TAGAATCGGTTGTATCGGTTTTCGTCCTCCAGCATGCGGCCCAGTGCCGGCACGGTCTCGTCCGTCACGCGCCCCGCCGCACGCAGGGCCATGGCGGCATTGCGCCGCACACGGTAGTCGACGTCGTCGACGCCCCTCGACACCATCTCCAGCGCCGCGTCGCTCAGCTGCAACCCTCGCCCCAGGGCCTCCACGGCGTTGCGCCGCACCCACCAGTGTTCGTCCTGCGCACAATACACGAGGCGATCCTCCAGGCCCGACGCGGAACCAGCCATGTTGCCCAGCGCATCCGCAGCTACGGCGCGTACCAGCCAGTGGCCGTCGTCGAGCAGATCTGCAGCGACGGACGCACCACAGGCAGCCACCGCCAGCGCCTGTGACGCCACCGGTGCCGTCGGGTTGGTGCCGTGGGCGTTGTCCGGTACCAAAACCTTGGTACGGGGCTCGTCCCCGTTCTCCGAAGCGACATCGCGGAAATAGGCGGCGGCGACCAGCAAAGCGGCTAGTTCACCATGGGCTCCAGCCGCGGGTTGCAGCGAACACGCCGGCAAACCGGAAATTTCTTGCAAGGTTTCTTGCATTTCGTAGAGCAATTCGAGCATGCCTTGCAGCGTGTCTTCGGATTGGTAGGGATGCAGGTCAGCAAATCCGGGCATCGCGGCAGCGCGCTCGTTTCGCTTCGGGTTGTATTTCATGGTGCACGACCCAAGCGGGTAAAAGTGCGTATCGACTGACATGTTGAGAGTGGAGAGATTCACAAAATGACGAATGACCTGTGGCTCAGAAAGCTCGGGCAGGGCAGGGGGCCCCGCGCTGACCGCTTGAGCGGGCAACAGATCCGCAACATCACACATTGGCACATCGCAAGCCGGCAACCGCGCAGCCCGCCGGCCTGACTTAGAGAGTTCAAAAATCGTTTTCGTGTCGTGCGTGTTTCGCATAGTTAGTGGCCGCTGCCAAGCGGTCCTTCAATGTTTCGTAATATCGTTTCGTAGTATCGTTCGTTGGTCATCGGCTGGTATTGAACGACCTGCGAGGACGCATCGTTGTTCAGACCGATGGCCAGCTCAAGACCGGAAGAGACGTTGCTATTGCCTGCCTGTTGGGCGCAGAAGAGTTCGGAATGGCCACGGCCCCTCTGATCTCGCTGGGCTGCATCATGCTGCGGAATTGCCACCTGAACACCTGCTCAGTCGGCATCGCTACTCAAGACCCAGCCTTGCGGGAGATGTTCACCGGCAAACCCGAACACGTTGTGAACTACTTCTTCTTTGTGGCAGAGGAGCTTCGTCAGATCATGGCGGATTTGGGCTTCCGGACCATCAACGAGATGGTTGGCCGCATGGACAGGCTAGACTCCAGAGAGGCTACGGAGCACTGGAAGGCACAGGGCCTGGACTTCTCATCAATGCTTCTGAAGCCTGAAGTGCCTACAAGCGTTGCGACGTACCACACCACCGAGCAGGACCACGGCCTTGAAAGGGCGCTGGACAACAAGCTCATAGAATTGTGCAAAGACACCCTTGAGTCCAAAAAACCGATTACGCTAAACATGGCCATCATGAATGGCAATCGGACGGTGGGCACTACGCTCAGCCACGAGATCGCCAAGAGATATGGTGAGGAAGCCCTTCCTCATGACACGATTACGATCAATTTCAAAGGTTCCGCAGGGCAAAGCTTCTCGGCATTTCTGGCCAAGGGTATAACAATGAACGTCCGAGGCGACGCCAATGACTACTTTGGCAAGGGGCTGTCCGGCGGTAAAATAACCATCGCCCCGCCACCTGAGGCGTCCTACGTCCCCGAGGAAAGCATCCTTGTGGGGAATGTGGTTCTTTACGGAGCGACTTCAGGCAAGGCCTTCATTCGAGGCGTTGCGGGAGAGCGCTTTGCTGTCAGAAATAGCGGCGCCCAGACAGTAGTGGAGGGCGTTGGCGACCATGGCTGTGAGTACATGACCAGCGGCACGGTGGTGGTACTCGGTCCCACAGGCCGGAACTTCGCTGCGGGCATGAGTGGCGGCGAGGCATTTGTGCTGAACGAGCATGGCACTTTTGAAAGCATGTGCAATGTTGGCATGGTCTCCCTGGAGAAGGTTGAAGCTGAAGACGACAAGACCCTTCTCCACGATCTCATCCAAGAGCATTTTGAAGAGACAGGCAGCGTGAACGCCAGGCGAGTCATCGAGAACTGGGACGCTATGTTGCCCAAGTTCGTCAAGGTTATGCCAAACGACTACAAGCGTGTGCTGGAAGAGCGAAAGTTGTCCCATGAGGCAGCATCTGCAGCCGACTAACCAGGTTCTGAACGAGTGGTCAGTCATACAGCAACGCCACACCAGCGCCAATCTTAATTATCGATAATTCAGAAGAGGCAGAATGGGTAAACCGACAGGATTTAAAGAGCAAAAGAGGTTCACGCAGCCGCATCAGACGGTAGCGGAACGCATCCAACACTACCGCGAGTTCTACCAGCATTGGACTGAACAGCAGGCCCGAGACCAGGGCAGCCGATGCATGAACTGTGGCGTACCTTTTTGCAATACGGGCTGCCCCTTAGGCAACCTGATCCCTGACTGGAATGACCTGATTTACAGGGGACGATGGAAGGAGGCCTTGATTGAGCTTCACTCCACCAATAACTTCCCTGAGTTCACTGGACGCATATGTCCGGCACCGTGCGAGGAGGCCTGCACACTCGCGGTTAACCAGGAACCGGTGACCATCGAACATATCGAAAAGTCCATAGCCGACCGTGGTTGGCAGGAAGGTTGGATTACACCTCAGGCTCCCTCCAAAAGCACCGGGAAGACCGTTGCAGTCGTTGGCTCAGGCCCAGCGGGCCTTGCAGCGGCGCAGCAACTTTGCCGATCGGGACACAATGTCACGGTGTTTGAGCGCGACGATTACATCGGTGGCCTGTTGAGACTAGGGATACCCGATTTCAAGCTGGGCAAGGACGTTGTTCAGCGTCGTGTAGATCAAATGGAGGCAGAGGGCGTTACATTCCAAACTGGCGTTAACGTGGGAGGGGAGGACTTCCCTGCCGAAAAGTTGCTAAGCGATTTTGATGCTGTAGTCCTCAGTGGAGGCTCGACCGTACCTCGGGACCTACCGGTCCCGGGCCGCGAACTAGAGGGCGTTCATTTCGCCATGGAGTTCTTGAAGCAGCAGAACCTGATCAACGCTGGCGAAACAATCCCTCCTACTGAACGCATATCAGCTGATGGCAGGCGCGTAGTTATCCTGGGGGGCGGTGACACGGGATCAGACTGTTTGGGCACATCCCACAGGCAAGGCGCCGAAGTCGTGTACCAATATGAGCTACTGTCCGAACCTGACGAAGAGCGCACTCCAGACAATCCATGGCCCTACTGGCCTATGGTATTAAGAACCTCGTCGTCACAGGAAGAGGGCGTTATTCCCGGATTTGACGTCATGACCACCCACTTATCCGGAGAAGACGGTCAAGTCACAAAACTTCATGCTGTAAAGGTCAACTGGGGCGAGCCCGACGAATCGGGCAGGTCTAAGATGGAAAAAATCGAAGGCAGCGAATTCGAGATTGAGGTCGATCTTGTGTTGCTAGCGATGGGTTTCTTATGTCCCGAGCCAAAGGGCCTCTTGGCCGATCTCAGAATCGAGTTGGACCCGCGTGGCAACATAGTAAACAACGACAACAAGATGACCAGCGTGCCAGGTGTGTTCGCCGCCGGTGACATGGCCAGAGGGCAGTCCTTAGTAGTTTGGGCAATCGCAGAGGGCCGCGAGGCCGCCCGCGGTGTAGACCAGTACCTTATGGGCAGCACCGGCCTCCCGCACGTTCTGGAAGGGGCATTGCCCCGGTCGTAATGGGCCCGTTATGGGCCAATTAGTCTAGATTACGGCGTCGCTCTTAAGTTGCTCCAGGTCTGAATCTGTCAGTCCAAGTAGTTCGCCGTACACCTCTGCGTTATGCTCGCCCAGTATAGGTGAGTGCTTCATCTCAACTGGTGAATCTGACAACTGCACTGGAAATCCCGGCATCTTGAACCTACCGCGCCTTGGATGATCCATTGTTGTGATCATGCCGCGCTCAGCAATATGCGGGTCGTTGTGGATATCGTTTGCGTTCAGAACGGCACCACAAGGTATCCCTCCCTCCCCAAGAATTTCCTGGACCTCATACTTGGTTTTCGTTGATGTCCAGGCCTCAACCAAAGCATCTACCTCTTCTTTATGCTGCCCACGCCACACAGGATTAGACCAGTCAGGGTTTTCCAGAAGGTCTTCTCTACCAAGGATGAGACATAAGGCGTCCCACATATGACCTCGCGTTGGCTGGCAGTAGATGAACACGTAGTCGTCATCACCGCCGGGTTTGCACTTGTATATGTCCGCAGGAGCGTTGCCAGCCACATGGCTGCCAGTCCTTCCCGGCTCTTGTCCGCCCGAGTCGTAGTACTGGCGCATTTTAATTCGTGCGAAATTGATGACAGCGTCCTGCATGGAAAGCTCAAGAACCTGACCCTTGCCCGTTATCTCCCGCTGCCATAGCGCCGCCATGATGCCGAAGGCCATGTGGATTCCGGAGCCCGTGTCCCCAATGGTTACACCCGGCTTCAAAGGAGGGCCACCGGGAAAGCCAGTAAAGGCCATTGCACCGCCTGTGGCCTGGGCGATCATATCGAAGCTCTTGTAGTTGGAGTACGGACCGTACGTCC
>CAJWRP010000242.1 GCA_913046025.1 uncultured Chloroflexota bacterium | reverse complement strand
CCACAACCTGTCGCGAATTGGCACGCATCTTGAAATGGCGCTTCGTTGACCTTGATGACGAGATCGTCGCCAAGGCTGGCAAGGCGATACCCGAAATTTTCGCAGACGACGGCGAGGAGCAGTTCAGGGACCTAGAGAGCAGGGTTCTACAAACGGTCAGCTCCGCCAGTCAGCAGGTCATTTCTACCGGCGGCGGCATTGTCACCGATGCGAGCAACAGGTCTGCCATGGCCTCTTCCGGATTTGTCGTGCTCCTGGACGCCTCCGCTGAAACCATCCTGCAGCGTCTTCAAGAACAGTCCTTGGAGGATCCCGGTGTCGTCCGGCCCATGCTGGATTCTGACAATCCCCTGGAACGCATTCGCTCATTGAAAAGCCAACGGCAGGTGCACTATACTACCGCCCATTACACGATCGATACGGACGGCCTTACACCGGTACAGGTGGCTGGAAAAATAGTGGCGGCACGAATTATGCAAAATGATAAATCTAAGGCAAATACCGACGAACAATACCCGGATTTAGCCTCTGTTGTTTATACATCTCAAGGCTACTACCCAATCTGGGTGGGTTGGGGAATACTAGATGAGCTTGGAGAGCGCCTTAAAAGCCTGCTTTCCCCCGGCACAGCGTACGTCATCTGCGACGAAGGTACGTCCCACCATGCACGGCGAGCCCAGTTCGCACTTGAGATTGTAGGAATTGCTGCGCACATATTCCAGATGCCTGCTGGAGAACAACACAAGACCCTGGAAACAGTGGAGCATGTGTATGCCTGGCTGGCCGACCGAAAAGCCGAGCGCGGGCACATGATCATCGCAGTCGGTGGTGGTGTGGTTGGCGATCTGGCAGGCCTCGTCGCGGCCACTTACCTTCGGGGAATGCCCTTCGCCCAGGTACCTACAAGCTTGCTGGCTATGATGGACGCTGCCATAGGCGGAAAGGTCGCAGTAGACCTTCCTCAGGGCAAGAACCTGGTAGGCGCATTCTACCAACCCAAGTTTGTTCTATCTGACGTAAGCACTCTACAGACGCTACCACAGCGTGAACTCACCTCTGGATGGGCCGAGGCAATCAAGCACGGTCTCATTCTGCAGCCCGACCTATTGGACTCCTTCGAACGCGACAGGGACGAAATTCTTGCGTTGGAGCCTGATGTGGCCACGGACATTATTCGGCGCAGCGTGGCGGTCAAGGCCAACGTAGTCTCTCAAGACGAAAGGGAAACCCTTGGCGTAAGAATACTGTTGAATTATGGCCATACCTTGGGCCACGCCATAGAGGCTGCCAGCGGCTATGGCAACTTCCTCCACGGCGAGGCCGTTAGCGTAGGCATGATGGGTGCCGCATACATAGGTAACGCCATGGGAATGATGAGCGACGAAGAGGTCGACCGACAGCGAGCCATTCTTGAGAGCTATGGGCTTCCGCTCACCTGTGGAGAGATCAACGTTGAGGCAGTAAACAACGCCATGCTGTCCGATAAAAAGACGGCGGGTCGCGCTATTCGCTGGGTGCTGCTGGACGGCATCGGCAAGGCCACAACAAGAAACGACGTTCCGCCAGAAAAGATACAGGAGATCATCAGAAGGCTCACGGCCGACTAGATGATCGAATTCGAATGGATTTGGCTGTGGCTAGTGCTAATGGGCCTAGGCACAGGGATGTATGGCGTTCTGGTAGGAGCCGGCGGCGGCTTCATCTTAGCGCCACTGCTATTGATCTTCTTCCACAAGGAACCCAATGTCGTGGCAGGAACAGTTCTTGCGTTGGTTGCCGTTAACAGCATCTCCGGAGCAATTACCTTTAGTCGAATGGGTATTGTTGATAAGCGCACATCATACCTATTCGTTGCCGCAGCCATTCCCGGATCGGTATTGGCCCCGTTCGTACTAAAGGCGTTTGTACAAGGATCGCCGGGTGTTTTTCATATTCTGTTCGGAATAATGCTCATCCTGCTTGCCATTCGTATCCTGACCAAACAGGACAGAACAGAAGAAATAGCAGATCGTCGGGGGGAAGAGCTAACGCCCACAAGACCAGACACCCGAATGGTCCGGAGCCGCACCATAATTACCAAGAAGGGCGTAACATACCGATATCAGTTTAACGAAGGCTTCGCAACTGCCATTAATTTTGTTCTCGGTTTCATATCCAGTTTCTTCGGCATCGGTGGCGGATTTCTGCGAACACCGATTTTGATTTACACATTTGGGTTCCCAGTGCAGGTAGCAGTGGCAACGTCCATATTTACACTATCGTTCTACACAACCGCCGGCGCTATAACCCACGCCTGGTTGGGACACATTGAATTTTTCCCAACTTTCGTTTTGGCAGGCGTTGGCTTGATTGTCGGTGGTCAGATTGGTGCGAAACTAACTGGCGTAGTTCGCGGTCCCTGGATAATGCGAATGCTCTTGGTGGTCGTGTTTGTTTTAGGCATAAGCCTAGTCGCGCAAGGTATCAAAGGTTAGTAATGTCCGCATTTACGCTTGAAAAAACCGATGGCGATGCCCGTGCAGGCACACTGCATACAGCGCACGGCGACGTACCTACACCTGCCTTTATGCCAGTGGCAACGCAAGGATCCGTAAAGGCGCTCGACCCCGACGACCTGAAGAAGCTTGGCGCCAACATAGTCCTTGCCAACACTTACCACCTATATTTGAGACCGGGCGTAGAGATTATTCGTTCACTGGGTGGGCTCCATGGATTCATGCAGTGGGACGGCCCTACTCTTACTGACAGCGGTGGCTTCCAGGGATTCAGCCTGACGCACCTGCGCAAAATTACGGACGATGCCATTATCTTCAAGTCGCATATCGACGGCAGCACTCACCAGTTCAGTCCAGAGGCAGCCGCGCGACATCAGGAGGGCATCGGCGCCGACATCATTATGCCGCTGGACATTTGTGTTCCTGCAGATTCGGATCGGGCCACTGCGGACGCGGCGGTGGAGAAGACAAACCGCTGGGTAAAGCTGTGCAAGGATACCCACACACGTCAGGACCAGCACCTGTTTGGCATTGTGCAGGGTGGCCTCTTTCCCGATCTTCGCAAGAAGTCGGCCGACTTCCTGACATCCGTCGGATTCCCTGGATATGCCGTGGGCGGCCTGAGTGTGGGTGAGTCCAAGCAGGACATGCACGAAGCTGTCGGCTTTACCACACCACTTTTGCCAGTCAACTCGCCACGTTACCTGATGGGTGTAGGATCGCCTGAAGACCTGGTGGAGAGCGTTGCTCGCGGCATCGATATGTTCGACTGCGTACTGCCAACACGCATTGCCAGAAACGGTGCGCTGTTCGTGAGAAGCGGTCGGGTGAACATAGACACGGCTCGGTTCCGGTCCATGGACGCCCCTGTAGAAGAGGGTTGCGACTGCTACACATGCCAGACCTTCTCGGCGGCCTACGTTCATCACCTATTCCGTGCCAAGGAACTACTGGGCTTCCGACTGGCCACCATCCACAACCTTCGCTTCATTCTGAGGCTAATGGAAGAAATGAGGGAAGCAATTTTGCAGGGGACATTCGAAGCCTACCGCAAAGGCTTCCACGAGCAGTTCACGCCTCCTGACGAGACCACCCAGCGAGCACAGAAGCAGAAATGGCTGCAAGCTCTGGCCAATTCAAAGGCAAAACCAGCACACAGATAAAGAAAGAGGGCACACTTACTTTGTGCCCTCTTCTGCTGTACCAATATTTAGATCAGGAATATACCTGACAATCCCCGACTAGAAGCCGCCTGCGACCGCCGGTACGATGCTTACCTCGTCACCGGTGTTGGTGGCGGTACCAAGTCCATCCAGAAAACGAACGTCTTCGCCGTTGACGTAGATGTTAACGAAATTCCTAAGCTCGCCCTGATCGTCGCAAAGACGGCCCTTAATGCCTGGATACTGGGACTCCATAGATTCAATTATCAGGCCAAGGGTTGCGCCCTCAACGGTCACCTTGTCGTCGCCGTTGGTAACCTTGCGAAGCGGCGTCGGGATTCTCACCATTATACTCATGTGTCTGTTTCCTCCATTAATGCCAATTGAGACAGGTATTTGTTTTCTAGTTAGATGCGAAAAACCTTCTGGCGGCTATCCCTCTAAAACGTCGCCGCTGACCGAGTCAACTCTAACTCCGGTATCAGTGACCCACTGCAGGCCTCTATCGATCTCCTGCTCTTCGCCCTCAAGCTCAAGCACAACCCAGCCCACATCCTCCCGCACATCAGCCCTGCGAATATTGGTCACGATCTCGAAGTTCTTGCCCAAAAGATATATCAAAGGCTCAGTAATGAGGCCCTGCGGGAAAGTTACTTTGATTCGGCGCTTAGCCATTCCGGTTTTCGTTCTCTCTTGCCGACATGGATTCCATGAAGTCGGCGTAGTTTGGCGACGTGTACACCGGGTGGATCACGTCCTCAATCGCCTCCTGCGTTTTCAAGCCGTTACCAGTGATGTACGCAACCGTCACGTCATCAGGCTTAATAACACCAGAGAGAGCCAGTTTTCGTAAGGCGGATATGACCACACCGCCGGCAGTCTCTGTGAAGATGCCCTCGGTCTCTGCCAAAAGCTGAATGCCCTCAACGATCTCGTCTTCAGGAGCAATAACAGCGCTGCCACTGGTCTCCTCTATTGTCTTGATAGAGTAGAAGCCGTCGGCAGGGTTTCCGATGGCCAGCGACTTTGCGATAGTGTCCGGAGTCACCG
>CAJWRP010000241.1 GCA_913046025.1 uncultured Chloroflexota bacterium | reverse complement strand
TGATGTATCGCTTTATTTGCTACCTGGGTCGGCTCTAACGGGTCCCCCGCCGGGTTCAAAGTAGCGGCGGCGCCCGTAGCCACAGGTGCGATGCCTACTGGATTCTGACCTGGCTGCTCTAAACTACACGCCGTAGTGACTAACGAGATCAGCAGCGTTGTGGCTACTGCGATTTGAATGCGTCGATGTCTCTTGTCGAAATATTTGATCCTCACGAGGGTCCCCTCCTACGTTTGGCGTTTTCTCTGTAGAAAAATTAGAGAGGTCAAGAAGGATCGTCTCTCTAATATAGAAAACGATTCCAGAAAACATGGTTAGGGTTGGCTTTCCCCGGCCTCTCCCAGGAAGTCTAATCGACCAGGAAGCGGCGTAGCTCTCGCAGAAGAAAGTCGGGATTGTCAGCAGGGATAGGATGGCCGGAATCAGGAACCTCCAGGAACTGCATGGACGGCTGCATCTTCTGCATTCGTGCCACGAGCTCCGGCGAGAGGAAGTCGCTGTGTTGCCCCTTTAACTCCAGAATGGGACACTGAATCTTGGCCCATTGCTCCCACAGGTGCGGCACCTCGCGCACGCCAAAGCCGCCGTTTATCCAGAACATGTCTTGATCGTGCACGGGCACAAGTTTCCCGGCGTAGTTGAGCCTGAGACCGTGCTGTGCCTGGTTGCGCAGGTATGCCAGGGAAGCTCTTCGGTTGAGCTTGGAGGAATACTCGACGAACTCATCGTGGGTGTTCCAGCCCAAAGGACGGTGTCCAATGCCAGTCACCTGCTTTTTGGCTGCGTCCATGCCCATTTCAGGGCCGTAGTCCAGGGTCACGAAATGTTTGAGCTGGTCCGAGTGGTCGCCCGCATAGGAGATGCCGTTGCGCCCGCCCAGCGAAGCACCCACGAGGTCGAAGGGCACAATGCCAATTGCGTGCGCAAATTCCGCAAAGTCCGCTGCAAAGTCCGTGACGGCGTAACCATCTCTCGTGTGGTCGGACTCGCCATGACCACGCTGGTCCAAGGCGATGACACGAAACTCGTCTCGCAGCTCCTGTGCAATGAAGTCCCAGTTGTGGGCGGTGCCATTTTGGCCGTGTGCCAGCAGCAAATTACGAGGCGATTCGCCACCCCAGTCCAGGTAGTGGATGTTGATTCCATTTACCTGGACGAAGTGATCGGTTGGTTGTGCCGTGTTAGTCATGTTCGCACCCCTGCCATTTATTGCTCGGATGTTATCAGCTTGGGCGAATTCTAAGTAGCATCGCCTCAAAGTAGACACAAAAAAACAGGGACTTTGAAATTTCAAAGTCCCTGTCTCTAATTAAAGTGCTATCTAGGCGCCAAGATGGTGTTCGCTGGAACCTATCTCAATTAGCGATTGCGGCGTCGACGCATCCTGCGTAGACTGCGCTGCTTGTCAAGCCGCGCCTGCTCTCCCTTGGTGCGGAAGAAGCGTCTGTTCCTGAGCTCTCGCAATATACCAGACCGCTGCATGGTGGTCTGGAACCTTTTTAGTAGTACTTCTGGATCTTCGCCCTCGCGAAGAGTTACGTGTGCCAAACAATGTCTCCTTGAGATGTTTTCTATCAGTAAAATGGGATGGGCAATATCCCAGCAAGGCAAGAGTATATCATAGGCTCTAGAGAGCGACAAGCACCTTATGGCCGTGCACGGGTTATACCCAGGGCCATGGCACGTCCTGATAGGGGTCCATTACGGGCAACGTTGGCTCCTTAATTAAGGCGTCTACTCGTTGCATCAGGGCCTGAATCTCTGTGGTGTCGATCAGGGTGGATAGTTGTATCGTCAGGCTGTCACTGGACGAACGCAGCTTCTGCATCAGTCTCTTCAGGTCGTCCACCAGAGGCTCAGGGATAGGCTTGCCCCAGTACTCCAACATCACTGTACGCAGCTTGAATATGGTATGGAATGTCAGACCGTGGTCGATACTCCAAAGGCGCTCGTCGTCGCCAATGATGCAGTGACCGGCCTTGCGATCGCCATTATTCACAACCACGTCAAACAGCGCAAACTTGAGAAATTCTTCCTCGCGTTTCTCGAAGAGGTCGAAGTAAGTGATGTCCGGATCGCAGTCAATGAAGAGCTGCATGGAGCCGACGCCGTAAGGGCCCTCCCTTACCAACGTGTGGGGTATGTTGGGCCAGCCAAGCGCCTGACTGAGCACAAATGTAGCGTGCTCACGAAGATAAAGAGTGCCGTTGGGGTAATCGTAAAGCGGTCGCTCGCCGTCACGAGGCTTGTAGATAGCTTGCAGGTACTTGCCTTCACCTGCTTCCAGGCGGACCAAGAAGGTGTAGTTGGAGCCCCATGGCATTCTGTAACCGCCAGTTACGGGACTCTTCTCCAGCAGAGGAACAGCCTCCTCTTCCGGTAGAAAGACAGGATTGTCGTCAGTGTCTTGCGTTAGTCGCCTCAGATTACTTCTTCTGGAGGGCAAACCGTCCTCATCAAGAAAGTCTTCTAATTCAGATAGCTGCTATACGGGATTCCAGGGGGAAACTTCAGGATAGCGGTATGCAGCTTACTCTAGACTAGTTATCTTAGCGTGGCCATTTACCCGGGGGCATTCGTGGCCGTCAGGGTCCATAGGCCTGTTGCATAGAGGACAAATTGGTCGGCCTGCCGCACAAGCCTTCAAGGCCTCTTCGGCAAAGGTCGCCATCTGGTGTCGGGTTGCCCATAGCCGCACCGTTGCCTCGTCTTCATTCTCATCTTCCAGGTCGTGGGCATCGATTATAAAATACCCGTTAGTGCCGTCATGACCAAACACCAACTTCCCCACCCTGAAATCGAGCCGAGTCAAACCAGGTGCCTCTCTGCCGGAAGGTGAGTGCTCAGTGCTGGTATCTTCGGAAAGCGTGGTGAGGAGTTGTTGGACACCGATGGCAAGCTGCATTAGCTGCTCTTTTTCCAGCCATAGGCTGGCGGTGCTGCTCTCACTGTCTGCCAGAATACGAAATGTCCGTTTGCCAGGCTGCCCTAATGCTTCCGGTTGCAGCCTGAATATCTTTGTGAATTCTATTCTTGCTTCTGCCATATTGCCCCTAATGTTAGTGGGTAATTGCCATACCCGCAAGCCTTGGAGAGCCTTGTCTTAGGCAAGTAGGGGAATGCGTAGGAGACGCATTAAATGTAACAGCAACGAGGCACTGAGGAAATTCGGAATCAGTTATCGCTAGCGTAAACCGTCGCCGCCGCTCGAGATGCGTATAACGAAAGCTTTTGCTAGAATTGGTTCGCGTCCGGCGATATGGGCCTAAAGGGCGCGGTACTGATCATAGCAAACTTCCGATTTGAGGCCATTTGTGGCATATCCGAAGTGTTTGAGCAGTTAGTAGTAGCATAGGTAATTATTCCTGTGCGAACATCGCCGGTGGCCGTCATTGGCCGTACAAATATGTATTAGCCCACTAGGAGGAGCATCTTGTTGGAGCGTTTTAAGGTACCGAAAAAAGATGAGGTCAGAGTTTTTCACAAATCGCTTCACGACGTGATTAAGGCTGTATTCGAGAATATGGGTAACTCTCAGAGTGACTCGACTGAAGCAGCTGATGTACTAATCATGACAGACCTTCGCGGCGTGGAGACCCACGGCGTTTCCAACATGCTGCGTTCCTACATCGATCAGTACACCAGCGGCAGAGTTAACCCCAGACCCGACTGGAAAATCGAGCGAGAAACTCCGGGCACGGCTGTCATTAATGCCGATAGGGGCCTCGGCGTGGTCTTGGGGCGCCGGTTTATGGACATCGCCATTGAGAAGGCCAAAGCAGTAGGGTTTGGTGTGGTGACTGTAAACAACTCCGGCCATCTCGGAGCGGTAGGCCACTTTTCCATGCACGCTGCAAAGCAGGATATGGTAGGCATGACGGCGACCGCCGCTGGAACTGGCGTGCTCCCAACGTTTGGAGCTGAGCCCAGGTTTGGGACTAACCCAATCTCAATCGCAGCGCCCGCAAACAACGAAGCGCCGTTTTTATTTGATGCCGCAACTTCCCAGATTGCCGGTAACAAGTTCTCCCTGGCCAGGAGGGTAGGCTCCAATCTGCTGCCAGGCTGGGTAGCAGACGATAAGGGCAACCCAATAATGGAAGAGACGCCTCCACCAGATGGTGATCGAGGATATGGCGACCTGCTGCCTCTCGGCGGCACTAGAGAGAACGGGTCCCACAAGGGTTATGGCCTGCTAATGATGGTGGATATCCTGGGCGGCATGCTTTCTGGATCTGTGCCGGGCATGTTCGACACGGAGTACTTCGAGAGTGCGTACAAGCACTACTTTGCCGCTTACAATATCGACGCATTTACGGATGTTCCGAAGTTCAAGGACAACATGGACCAGATGCTGAAGACGTTGCGGGAGACCAAGCCCGCGCCCGGCCATGACAGGGTGCTTTACCCCGGTCTTGCCGAGCATGAGGAGGAGCAGGACCGTCGTGCAAATGGCGTGCCCCTGCACACAGAGGTCATTGGCTGGTTTAAAGGCCTGGAAACTGAGCTAGGCGTTCCCGCCCTGAAGCAGATGTAGGGCCCGAACTATTCACGTTGTTATAACCATTAAAAGCTGAGCCGGAGATACAAAACAATGGGAAAGTTGAACGGTAAGGTAGCTATCATTAGCGGCGGTGCACGAGGTCAGGGCGCCACGGAGGCTAAGCTTTTTGCCCAGGAGGGCGCCAAGGTAGTTTTTGGCGACATACGCGACGACGAGGGGCGTCAGGTTGAGGCGGAGATCCAGGAGCTAGGCG
>CAJWRP010000240.1 GCA_913046025.1 uncultured Chloroflexota bacterium | reverse complement strand
GCGGGCATCCCGGGCATCTCGGTGCCGGGAGGAATGTCGGCCGGCCTGCCGGTGGGCTTCCAGATCATGGGTCCCGCTATGGGTGAAGAGGCCATTCTACGTGTCGCCTATGCCTTCGAGCAGGCAACAGAGTGGCACAAGATGAGCCCCAGTCTACAATGAAGCGCTGGATCAACCATCGGAAACGGCAGCGGCACACTCTCTTAACATAGCCCTTTTATTGTCCAACTAATGGGTTCCACCTTAACCATCGAATCATCGCACTCCTGGCCTTGTCAGCGAGCCTTAGAGATGGATAGTCTGCCGAGGGAGCGCACTGGATAAGAGGTACGGTGACGTACTTGTCTTCCTGTTCTGCATGGAACATCAAGCTTGTCGCCCATTCGTTAAAGGCCAGCTTGAAAGCCTGAAGAGTTCCGCCGTTATCCATATTATCAACCATCTTGATAGTTCGAAGGCATGGTGACACGTAAGCCAACCCTCAATGAGTTATGCTGGTCAAGTATATTCAATACCAGGAGGCCACATGACATCTGGAGGCGATCTGCGTATTCATGTTGAGGAGGTCGTTCCATGGGATGCGCCTGAAGGCCAGACTGGCAGGGGCCTGCAGTTGTGCACGAACCGTGGCGATATTGAAGCTGTCATTTATAACGACGAAGGTGGCTTGACCACCAAGGCCGTTATCTGGGTATACGGAGCGAGGGGTGGTTTCGGAGGTCCGGCCGATGGCCTTTACACTGAGATGGCGGATGAAATGAAAGGCCAGGTCGCCTCGCTTCTTCTGAACTACAGGCAACCCAATGACCTGCCTGAATGTGTGCTGGATACGCTGGCAGGAATATCTTTTTTGAAGGCGACGAACCACTCGGAGATAGCGCTGGTAGGCCACTCCTTTGGCGGTGCGGTAGTGATTACTGCGGCCCCACTCAGTGATGAGGTCAAGGCCGTGGCTGCACTGTCCAGTCAGACCTTCGGCGCGTTTAACGCAGACACAATTGCGCCCAAGTCTTTGCTATTGGTGCACGGCGCGAACGATACCCGTCTACCCCCTTCATGTTCGGAGCAGATCTACCAGTGGGCCAATGAGCCTAAAGAGATGCACATCATGCAGAGCGCCGGACATAGCCTCAGCGAGTGCAAGGAAGAGTTGCGGGAGCTATTACGGGACTGGATACTGGCAAAGCTGGGTTAGTTATGGTGTGAGAAGGCCAACCTAGATCCCCCGAAAGGTAGCTTACCGCTGAGGCAGCAGAACGATGGCGTTGCCTATGATTAGGCGGGTGCCCTCGTCGTTCTCTAGGAACACGTCGCATTCCAGGCGTGCCTCGCCGTCCACGACATCCTTGTCGGTGACTATGCCTGCCAGCTTAAGCGTCTTGTTGTGCGGCACCATGCCCCGAAATACCACGTCCAGCTTCTTGAGGCGAGCGGTGTCGGACCAGCCCGTGAGCAGCGTGGACATCATGGCGATGTTCATGGCTCCTGGCACGATGGCACCGGGAAGGCCCTCCTTCTTGGCGGCCTCCTCGCTGGTGAAGCGGTTGGTGCCGATGTCCCGGCCCTGGTGCACGCTGAGGAAGCGCACCACCTGTTCCACATTTACTGACCGTTCAACAGGGCCAATGTCGTCACCTATCTCTACGTCGTCGAAATAAAGTTCCTTCTTCACTTTTTTCTGCTGTTCCTTCTGACGTAGGACTCCTGAACCCGCGCCACGTCATCATCGTTCTGATTTGAGAAGCTGGTCTCCCATACAGCGAAGACCATTTTGCCTGAGCGTCCCGTCTTGGCGTAGACCTCTTTCAGCTTGGTTGAGGCGTTCAGAGTATCGCCCGGGCGGATTGGCGCCAGGCTCTCGATGGCCTGACCTGCGAAGAAGCCAATGTCGCCATACTCTAGCTTGATGTCCGGGCGGCTAAGGCCGTTCACGAACACGTTGCAGAAGGTAGGCGGTGCGATAAGGCTGCCGAACTCGCTCTCTTTGGCTATGGTCTCGTCGGAGTGGACGGGGTTCGTTTCGCCGCATGACTCCGCGAAGTCCAGGATCATCTGGGCCGTCACCTGAAACTGCCCCAAGAGACTCGAAACGCCTAGTAGGCTGCGGTCGTATTTTATATCGTCGTCGGTTGTCATTAAGCCTTTGCCTCATCTAAATGCACTGCCTTGAAATTCTTGGACTTCAACTCTCGTACCAGGTCCTTCTCGGAGGCAATGATACCATCGAAATTGGTCATGCAGGTACCGATGGCGCTGACCACGTGGGCGTCGCTGCCGCCGGTGCTGGAGTAGCCTCGTGCCTCGATAAGGCCTTCCGCACGCTCCTGCTCTCCAGGCCGATTACTGCCGTTAAGGTGCTCTACGGCTGTCACACCGGTAAAGTCAGAGCCGTTATCGATGTACTCCACCAGTCCTATACCGAACCTGCCAGGGTGCGCCGGAATGGCGATTCCCCCGTGTGCGTCGGCCGCTCGCATAAGTTTAATGGCGTCTAGCCCAACTTCGGTAAAATCAATCTCATCCAGCAGGCCCTGGTTTACGCCGTACACAAGGAAGTGTCCGTAATTGGTATCCAATTCCGAGCCCTTCAGGATGACCACATTGTTGTCCATGGTAAGTCCGGAGTAGTCCTTGTCGCCGTCGAACTGCCGGTGCTCTGTCAGCACAAACCCGTCTATCTGGTGGCCCTTGCGGCGCAGCACGGAGACCCATTTGACGTACTGCTCCACGGTGGCGCGGGAGTCGTCGGAAGACACGGAGTGTGTGTGAAGGTCGAGGAACATCAGTAGTGAATGTTAGGGGAGTGGGTTTGATGCGTCAAGATTGTTCAGGTTGCTGTAGCGGGTTTGTGGTGGGCAAAGCGACATGATAATCTCTTGCTAATTATTCGCAATACGGTTAAAGGGGGCTTTCCATGGACTTGGGAATTAAAGGTAAGGTTGCACTGATTACCGGTGGGAGCCGTGGACTAGGGAGGCAGGCTGCACTGGCATTGGCCCAGGAGGGTGCGGACGTGGCTATCTGTGGTCGTACGGAGGACACGCTGGACAGGACAGTGGCCGAGCTAAAGTCCAACGGTGTGAATGCCATAGGCGTCATCGCCGACGTGGGTAATAAGTCCGATATCCGGCCGCTTCATCAGGCTGTAGTCGACGGGCTAGGCCAGATCGATATTCTGGTGAACAACGCTGGCGGCTCCTTGGCGAGAGAGGATATCACTGCCGTATCCATGGATGCTTACAAGGAGACCTTCGAGGTCAATCTTTTCGGTGGCTTCGCGCTGATGCAGCTGGTCATCCCGCATATGCAGTCGCAGCGGTGGGGGCGCATCATCAACATAGCGTCCATATACGGTCGTGAGTGGGGCGGTAACATCTCCTATATGTCGGCGAAAGCCGCCCTGATAGGTGCAACCAAGCACGCCGCGCAGACGCTGGGGAAAGACGGTGTGATGGTAAACAGCATTGCACCGGGCTCCATCTCCCACGAGGGCGGCACCTGGGAGCGATTCCAGGCGGAGCAGCCTAAAGAGGTCGTTGAAGACTTCATCAAGAACAACCTACCTATGGGTAAGTTCGGCGACCCTGAGCCTCTGGGAGACCTGGTGGCGTTCCTGGCATCGGAGCGCTCTAGCCTGATCTCCGGTTCGTGCATCGTCATCGACGGCGGCCAAAGCCACTCCTTGATTTAGTTCTTCTGGATAGTGGGCAACACTTGTCTTGAACCTACAGGAAGCACTATATGCCCGCGATACCTTCCAAATATTCGCGAGACGAACCCATCTTGCTGCACAGTGGAGACATTGCACGAGTAGACTAAGGAATTATGTTGTAACCATAGGTTTCGGAATTGTTCGTGCGATACTCTTCAGATATGCCTAGGAAGCCACTGACAGGATTGTCAGGTCTATCAGGATGATTATCGACCTCTAGCAGTTCCCTAATCTTATCCTTAAGATCCTGCCGACCGGGCTCGCTGCTCCAATCGTAGACATGATTCTCGTGCGGAATCATGTCAAAAGGAATGTCCTCTCTTCGCTGGGCAACTATTATTGTCCGGTTCCTAAGAGCGTGCCTCACCCCCAATTCGTAGAAAACGTTCGGATTTTGAACCGTAACATCTGCAAAGATGATGTGCGACTCATCAAGATCTCTAATAGTTGCGCCTATGATGTTCCCTTTTGTTGCATTTGACCTCCTGCACTCCTAATCCAATCCGGCTTCCTCTATGGATGGCTTGAAAACATTTGGGAATATTTCGGTCAACTGCTCGTCAGCACATGAATCTGTTGTCGAAAATGGCATTATGCCGAAACACGTACGAGGCATCAATGTCACCAAACGTCTAGAGTTCATTAGTTTTATTGCATTTTACATTCGCAGGGCAGTCGTTCTTCTAGAGCCTATCCCTCTGGAAAGCTGAACTCTCTTAGCTCTACCTGCTCCAAAGCGGAAGCGACCATCTCTTCGACGGGGAGCATAGCTTCCAGCTTCTCCACTGTCTTTATGTTGCCGTGGATGACGGGGTGCTTGGGCACGAACAGCGTGCAGCAGTCCTGGTCAGGCAGTATGGAGACGGGGAATGTGCCGATCTCCTGCGAAACCTCGATGATCTCGTTCTTGTTGAAGCCGATCAGCGGGCGCAAGATTGGCATGCGTGCCACGTCGTCCACCACCGTGATGTTGTCCAACGTCTGCGACGCCACCTGGGCAAGACTCTCGCCGGTAACCAGCGCCATTGCGTTGTGCTTGCGGGCCAGCGC
>CAJWRP010000239.1 GCA_913046025.1 uncultured Chloroflexota bacterium | reverse complement strand
TCCAGACACGTTCTTGTCCGTTGTTTGCCGGGTTCTCTCGTGTCCCGAACGTGGCACGTTACCGGCTGCGCTACGCCCCGGCAAAATTGCGATTAGCCCTCAAGATGTTGCCGCAAAATCTCCCTCAGCGTCCCAAACGTGGCTCGCTGCGGACCAGTCAACTTGAAGCTTCGAATCAGTTCATTATTGATCTTGCCAGAACCCCCACTGGCAAACGATATTCCGCCTATCAATATAATGATATTAACGGGTAACATTCCCGTCGATAGTGCCCGTCTGGATTGCCAGAATCCCTATTGGCAATATTCCAGCCTGCTTGTGGGTAAGAGGAAGCCTAGTTGTAGACGCCCATAGGCAATTGAGGGTATTCAAATCCCGGCAGGCGACCAGGGCGATTCATCAGTACTGTAGACGCGAGGGCAAAGTGAGGCTGGCTATTTACGCCGCCGACCGACCTGAGGCCCAACAGCCCGATCAAACCATCCTCGACGACGCGAGCGCAGCGAGCACGACACAGGTCTGCCCTCCAGTGTGTGAGTGGGCTTTCTAGGCCAATTTGTGAATCAGCCCGTCAAGATGACTAATACCTGTAGGCACTCTCACAGGGATGGCAAGAAGATGACCAAGCACAAAAGAACCGATTGGCCAGGGTGCTGTTTGAAGAGGTGAAGGTCTAGGACCGGCAGGTGGTTGCGATAAAGCCGGTGAAGGAATTGGAAGCGTTCTTCCAGATATCGTATGAGTGTCAACAAAAAAGTATTGCTGGCGACCCCGACCGGATTCGAACCGGCGATCTCAGCCTTGACAGGGCTGCATGTTAAACCACTACACCACGGGGCCGCGGTACACATCTTGTGTGGAAACGAAAGGCCGTTAGGCCTAATCAAATGTTAGCTGTTGGTTGCCAATGGGTCAACTGTTATCGTCCCAAAGTTGGCAAGGACTAACGCCAGTCCGGAGAAAGACAATAGGCCTACCGATCGTGTTAAGTATATAGCTCCAGCCGGCAGGCCTATTTTTAATTGGATAAACTTAAGTAGGCCTAGGCTCCGATGGCCTCATCTATGCTTTTCTTCAAGGAAGCCTTGGGCACAGCGCCTACTACCTGCTTTGCCACATTGCCACCATCAAATATAAGCATCGCTGGGATGCCCCGGATTCCGTAATTCATTGGTGTTTTAGGATTGGAATCCACATCGATTTTGGCGAATTTAACCTTGCCATCATATTCCTCGGCTAACTCGTCTACTACAGGCGAAATCGCCTTGCAGGGCCCACACCACTCTGCCCAAAAATCCACCAGGACCGGAATGTCGGACTGCAAAACTTCTACTTCGAAGTTTGCATCTGTAACCGCTATTGGTTCTGCCATTTAGACCTCCACGTCTTATACCGCATCGAAATTCGTAATTTACGAAGGGCGCTCTCTTCGCTCTATTTCGCGCTCTTCCGCCTTGTTTCGCAATGCCCTGCCCTTATCAGGCGTGGGGTCTTTAATATCACCGTACATTACTCTGCCTTCGTGTTCCTCGGGCAGATGCTCCGTTATCGGAAGACCCTCTTCCGTTACGAAAAGCATTCAATGACAGTACTTGTAGATCTGCATATCATCGCACGGACACATCCACGTGCGAAATTTGGCTTCTTCGTTTTTGTCCGGATAGAACCTGCACGGACATAGCGGCCTGCCGAGTTCATCCACATTCTGTGCCAGGCCTAGAATGACTGATTCCGTTATGCCCTCACCAGGATGCTTAAAAGTTCCCGACTTCGCACAAAACTTATCAACCATGGTGCGCATGCGAGTCATAGACTTTTCGCTGGGTTGATCGGCCAAGGATTCCTCCTCTCCAAGTATGAAACACATCTCTTTTTAGTAACCAAGTATGCAGTAGGGGGAATTTGCAACTCCAACTACTTTTATGCGTGGTGGGCGGTACAAGACTCGAACTTGTGACCTCTACGATGTCAACGTAGCGCTCTAGCCAACTGAGCTAACCGCCCAAACATTATCGATCCGTACCCAGAGTTTAGCAAGGGGGTCAATGACAGGTCAACAATTCAAGATACACCTGACTGCCTGACATAAAAGCCTCAATAAACTGCCTTGGCTTGGGATGTTGCAGGTCCACCACGGGGTCCCCTAAACTGTCGACTGACACACCCACGCTATTCATTCAATCTTTTCTAGAAACTGAGGGCAGGCTGTTTAGCCTGCCCTCAGTAATTTACCAGCGTCTCAAACGGGTCTAGTCATCACCCACAGGCGTCTCTTCAGCCACGCCTTGCAATCCGAATCCAGATGGTGACAAGTCGTCACCACCTATCCCAGTGAGGCCAATACCTTCCCCATCAAGAGGGTTAGACATGATACCAACTGGCTCCGGCTCCGGGTCATCGTTGAGACCCAAGAACTCGCGCCCCTCTTCCGTTCTGTCAAGGCGGGCTGGGATCAGCCTACCGATGATGACGTTCTCCTTCAGGCCTCGGAGGTAGTCGACATCACCATTAACAGCCGCCTCTGTGAGTACTCTCGTGGTCTCCTGGAAGGACGCCGCCGCCAGGAAGCTCTCCATATTGAGCGATGCCCTGGTTATACCCAAGAGAACCGGGCTAGCAGTCGCTGGCTCGCCTCCCTCAGCCAAGATACCGGCGTTGATGTCTTCATACGGCTGCCGGTCCACCAGTTCACCGGGTAGCAAATCCGTATCGCCAGGACTATCTATCCTGACCTTTCGCAGCATCTGGGAGATGATGACCTCAATGTGCTTGTTGTGAATTGTCACGCCTTGAGAGCGATACACCTTCTGCACTTCTTCAATGAGGTACTGCTGCACAGATTCACGTCCCTGGATTCTCAGGATCTGCTGTGGATTCTTTGGACCTGAAGTCAGCGGTTCACCGGCCGCAACCGAGTCACCGGAGGCCACTACAATGTGCGAGGCCGCCGGAATGACGTACTCTCTTTGATCGTCGTCGGTCCAGGTAATGCTTATCGTGTCTCCATGGACGCGTATTACACCTGAAACTCTGGCGACAATATCTGTGGTCGCCAAAGCGGCAGTCTCTTCGTTTTCTTCCTGTTGTTCGCCATCTTCTGTGAACGCTAGCGGGGCTCCAATATTTACCAGGTCACCGTCGCTAACCTGGGCAGTGTAGCCCTCAGGCAAGACATATTCGTCACTGAAGTCCTCAGTGCTAACAACCTGGATAGTCCGGCCCTCAGTCGAGTCGTGAACTTCCACAACTCCATCAATCTCGGATAGCACTGCCTCGCCCTTGGGAGCACGAGCCTCGAAAAGCTCCTCTACCCTTGGCAGTCCGCTGGTGATGTCCAAGCCTGCAATTCCTCCAGTATGGAACGTACGCATCGTAAGCTGAGTTCCCGGCTCACCAATACTCTGTGCAGCGATGATGCCCACGGCTTCACCAATCAGCACCTTTGCCCAGTTGGCCATGGATACGCCATAGCACATCTGGCAAACACCACGACGGGCTTCACAAGTCAGCGGTGATCGAGCGAACACGCCAGGCACATTCGCCTCTTTCAGCTTGGCTATGGTCTCGTTATTTAGCAGTTCATTTCTATCTACCAGGATTTCGCCCGTTTCCAAATCGGCTACAGGCACACCCAAGAAACGTCCACGTATTCGGTCTTCAAACGGCGTAAGCAGTGAGTCTTCCTCGCCATTTTCAATCCATGCATTTCCCGTGGTCTCGCAGTCTTCCCAAAGCACGATAATCTCCTGGGCGACATCGATAAGACGCCGGGTTAGATAACCGCTGTCAGCCGTCCTGAGGGCAGTGTCAGCCAGCCCCTTGCGAGCGCCGTGAGTTGAAAGAAAGTACTCAAGAACGCTCAAGCCCTCACGGAAGTTTGCCTTAATAGGTCGCTCAATAATGCGTCCCTTGGGATCCGACATGAGTCCGCGCATACCGGCCATCTGCTTTATCTGCGCGATGTTACCTTTAGCGCCGGAGGTAGCCATTAGGTAGATGCCACCGTAGTTCTTCAGGTTGCCCTGCACCATCTTGGTGACCTCGTCACTGGCCCTGGTCCATATGTCCACGGCAGTTCGATAGCGCTCATCATCGGTGATGAGGCCGTCCATGTACTGTACTTGAAGCTGGCCAATACTGGTCTCAGCTCGAGCCACGATCTCGTCCTTCTCAGATGATATTTCGATGTCACTAATGGCTATCGTGATACCAGCCTTGGAGGCGTAGTGGAATCCCATCTCTTTGACGGCATCCAAGATTAGCTGCGTCTTCTCATTTCCAAGGACGGTATGCGCTTCCGAAGTGATATCCTTCAGGACATCTTTATCGACTTCTTTGTTAATGAAGTCGAGTTCTGGAGGCAATGTCTCGTTGAATATGAGGCGGCCAACGGTCGTTTCTAGCCATTGGGACTCGCTGCTTTCAGAGTCCTCCTGCATTTTCGAGGCGTTCTTGATTTTTATTAGTGACCTGAGCGACACGACACCCGTTTCGTAGCCCAGTTTTGCATCTTCAAAATCGGCGAACTGGTGCCCTGTGCCTTTAGCTCCCTCTTCAATCTGCGTCATGTAGAAGCAGCCTAACACCATGTCCAACGTAGGGGCAACAATTGGCTCACCAGAGCTCGGCGCAAGCATGTTGTGCGTGCTGAGCATCAACCGGTTGGCTTCCCGAACGGCCTCTTTGGAGAGGGGCACGTGCACGGCCATCTGGTCGCCGTCGAAGTCAGCGTTGAAGGCTGTCGTGACCAGCGGGGGAAGCCTG
>CAJWRP010000238.1 GCA_913046025.1 uncultured Chloroflexota bacterium | reverse complement strand
GACCAGTCCCGTGCCAACCCTATGGATTCCTTTGGCAGTTGGTTATTGCGCCAGCGCTCAAGCATCACGCCGTCCAGCGTTAAGTCCACATAGAAAAGTGACTGCACATCGGCAGGCCCTTCGTTGGTTATCGCCCAGCTTACAAAGACCTGCTCACTTTCGAAGAGTTCAGTGTTCTTCTGGATTCCTGACTCGTTTGCCACTAAAAGCGGTGCGCCCCATCCTACAGGAGCCTTGGGCCTAAGGTTGAGGTCTGCTGCCAAATCAGGGGGGCTACAGTCGGCACAGCGACCAAGGTGGCCTGGGCCTGAACGGTAGCCGTCGGAGAGGGCCTGGGCGGCCTGGGAGTTGCGGTTGGCGAAGGAGTAGCTGTCGCCGCAGACGCCATCGCGGTGGCCGTCGGTACTACGGCAGTCGCGTATGACGACGGAGTCCCGGAAGCAGCGGAAGCCACAGGCGGGTCAGTCGGCGTGGGCGAGCCAATTACCCAGACGTTTAGAGTCGCTGTTGCCTTAGGCTCTACATCGACGTCAACACCAGTGGATACATAAGATTCTGCTGTAGGCTGTGGCGTCGGTGGCGGCGTAGGGTTTGACGTGGCAGTAAAATATGGGACGCGCGCCGTATCCCCCGAGGCCGTATTAGGCACCTGGGGTATAGGCATAAAACATGCCGACAATAAAAGCGCCAGTCCCAAAGAGACCAGCGTTAAAATAGATATTCGATTAATTCGAATCTTGTTCAAACGCATTTCCGAGCCTTATAAACAATAGAGAACGGCACCTTGCTTAGCCGTTCATACTGGCCTTCCCAAAACGGACCACCGTAGGGAATAGACCTCTTTTCTTCCTCTGTCATTTCGTTGATCGGGTAGGGATAGGGCTCCCAGATGCCCTCAACCTGAAATCCAACCGATACCAGTGTCGAGAAGGTCTCCTCAACGGTCCTGAAGAACGTCAGCCCCTGCTGAGCTATCGTCCCCTCAAGCTCCTCCCATATCTCCACTGGAGGCCTGAAGTAATCACTGACCGCCAGAAACTGGCCGTCCTCATCCCACTCGAAGGCCGTCAAAGGATGAGTTGTACCTACGACGAGCAGGCCTCCTTCGGCAAGAACCCGATGGCACTCTAGGAAGCAGGCCTCTAAGTCCGGAATGAACTCCCATCCGAAGCAGGAGATCACTACATCAAAGACGGCGTCCCCGAACATACGAAGTGTTTCGCCATCTGCCTTTATTAGGCTGACGCCTACGCGCTCCTGTTTCACCAGCTGACTGGCTTTTGCCAACTGCTTGGCGGATATGTCCAGTCCTACACATCGAGCGCCCATCTTGGTCAGCGCAATGGAATTTTGCGCCGCGCCACAGGCCAGTTCGAGAACAGTTTTTTCGGCTATTTCCCCTAATATCTGTAGCTCACGCTCACCAGGGCAGAGCGGAGCATAATGCACGTCATTCAACGAGATGTGCGTCTCGACCTGATAGTCGATAGACATCTCGTCCCATCCAGCTTGAATAGACCTCTTTATATCGTCAGTGGACAAGTTCGTTAGCACCTAAGCCCAGTTTGAAGTTATTCCATGCTACCACGGCGGCCCCGAGTCTCAAGTAACCTTCAGAAAAGTGACTCGGGCTAGATTATTTATTTCAGCGCCAAGAGGCCAGAGTAATTGTAGGCAGGGTACAGCAAAAGGCACATGTCAGGTTTGCTTCGGAGCCAGAGAGTAACCGCCTGAATAGTCCAAGCGATGAGGCTATTGGCCGCCAAAGAGAATTGGTTTTTTTTGATTGACTCGATTTTTGTCCTTTGATATCGTAATTTTGTCATACTAAGAGCAGCCGATGTCAAAATGCCCACATCCAGAACAGATTACTCTTCATAAAACTACTCTAGTGGAGTCCACCTGACGAGATTCTTCTCCTTTATTGAGATCGCGAAAAAATGGGTAGTGCTCATTGTCTTCGATCTCCTGTTACTGGGTTTGGGGCTGCTAATCAGGATTGGTACCTTGATTTTAAGGTTAGTTATTGGGCTGTTTAAGGTCGTGGCTGAGAAGATCCGGAATCGCAGGACACGTCACATTACCGAGGAGGGTTGGTACCGACCTTATAGACACTCAAAGCCTGACTGAAAACTTCTGAGATTTTAAGCCCAGCGAATTATGGTTCGAACACGAAACACTATTGGAGCAATTTATGACGGATTCTGCTGAACAGGCAATAGCCGCGTTCCACCGATGGAATGCGGCCTTTAACGCCAGAGACACCGACGCAATGGTTGCAGAAATGCATTTCCCCCACAGGCGGCTGAACGGCCAGAACCAGTTTGAGGTTTGGGAAACGGCCAGTGACTTCGTTGCAACGCGGGGCGAGAACATGACGGAATCTCTTGTAGCACAGGGTTGGCACCACACGGCCACCACATCCATAGAGGCCATACAATTGGGCCCGAACAAGATTCATCTGGCTATCAATCAGTCAAGGCGCCACGCGGACGACACCGAGTACAACGCTTTCCCAACGCTATGGCTGTTTACGAAAATCGACGGTCGCTGGGGTGTCCAGTTCCGATCGTCGTTCCTCTCTGAACCAATAGCACCCAGTGGAGATGTGTTGGAATAGCCCTCTTCGCGTTGTTGAACCAACACCAATGGCCTTTCAATAGTTGGTAGAGCGTTTCATCGCAACTTGGACCGTCGAATGTTCTCGTGTAATCCCGGGCGTAAGAGGCTGATTCTTCGTGCTAAATGTAGACTCAGGAGAAGAGTTGTTGAATTTTCTCGGTGATGGGGATGAAGTATTCAGTGTGAGTTCTGCCAGACTTACTCACCTGTTTAACACCTATAATACAAGAACATTTGGACAGTTGAATTTGAAAAATTCACCATCCAAATTTTCCGTTAAAGCAATTTACGAGATTTCGGATCCTTAGATAAACAGGGGATTGACCAAACCCCAGCGGAATCAGACTTTTGTAAAAGGGCAATTCGGCGATCAGGTTATGGAGAGCCCAGAAAAGGGATCTGATAGAAATCTCTGTAGAGGGTGTTTGGTGGCCCCAACGGAATTCGAATCCGTGTTTACGGCTTGAAAGGCCGCTGTCCTAGGCCTCTAGACGATGGGGCCACGAAAAAAGGCCGGACAGCCTAATGGCTATTGCCCGACCTTTTAATTCTAAGGGTTATGGTTGTCCGCCGCAACCGGACTGGCGACAATGATTCGACCCGAATTCGAAGAGCGTTACGGATACATGGCCAACTGTTGCAGGCCTTGATCCTCCGGCAAACCAAACATCAGATTCATGTTCTGCACCGCTTGACCCGCAGCACCCTTCACTAGGTTGTCGATACAGCTGACGACGACAAGCCTATTTGTGCGAAGGTCCACCGTCGGATAAATGACGCAATCGTTATTGCCCAGGGTATGTTTGGTCATAGGCGGTGCGTCCACCACTTTTACAAAGGTCTCATCCTTGTAGAAGTCTTTGTACAGTTCCGTTATCTCTGCCTTGGCAGCCACACCGGTCGCGACGGCGCCTTCATTCAAGTTGGCGTAGCAACTGGACAGGATGCCTCTGGTCATCGGTATCAAGTGCGTGAGGAACGTGATGCGCAGCCGGCCCTTGCTGCTCAACAGATCTAGCTCCTGCTGTATCTCCGGCAGATGACGATGGCCGTCCATTGAGTAGGCCTTTACGCTCTCGTTAACCTCTGAAAACAGAGTGGCAACAGACGCCCCTCGACCAGCACCAGACACTCCAGACTTGGCATCCACTATGATGTCCGACCCTATGACACCGGCCTTAACGGCAGGCGCGAGTGCCAGTATCGACGCAGTGGGGAAGCAACCGGGGTTGGCCACAAGACTGGTCGTTTTCACGTCCTCTCGGTGCAGCTCTGTAAGACCGTATACGGATTCCTCTATATACTCAGGGCAGGGGTGCGTGATGTTATACCAGCTCTCGTATTCTGCTATGTCGCGCAGGCGAAAGTCGGCGCTGATGTCTATGGCCTTAACCCCACCGGCCAGGGCCTGTCCCAAACGCTCTGCGCTGGCAGCATGGGGCAACGCTGAGAAGACCACGTCCACGCTTTCAGTAACGTCATCTGTAATAGTCAGGTCTATGTCAGACAGGTGAGGAAAGGCATCACCCAGCTTTTGCCCAGAAAGACTTCGCCCGGTAACAGAAGTAATTTCGGCATCAGGGTGGCATCGGAGAATGCGGGCCAGCTCCATACCTGCATATCCGGTGACGTTGATGATACCTACCTTTACCATGTTACCTCCTAAATTTTTCACGGACTGAAGAATTCGAGAAATTGTATTCAAGTATATCGCGGGTAATAGAGGTGGACAAGGTCTATTGAACGAAGGTCAAGAAAAATGAGGAAGACTAATAGCAGATGGGTCAGCAGTAGCAATTCACCATTCTACAGTCCGAATTGCCTATTTGGACTTTTTCTTCTTGGAAGCCGATTTGCGCCTGGCCTTCTTTTTGGCCTCAGCAACTGCGGCTCGCTCAATCTTAGGCTTCGAGGGGCAGCCCCAGCCCATTAGGCAATCGCCGCACTTGGGGCGCTGCGCTTTGCAGATCTGTCGGCCGTGACGAATGAGGTACATGTGGAAGGGAAATACCTCTTCCGGGGCTACCATGGGTTCCAGGATGTCGTGGGCCTTGTCGGCGTTGACCTTGGGGCCAATCAGTCCCAATCGCTGAGAGACCCTGTAGATGTGAGTATCTATGGCCATGGCCGGCATGCCTAGGGAAAAGTTGAGGATGATTCCTGCCG
>CAJWRP010000237.1 GCA_913046025.1 uncultured Chloroflexota bacterium | reverse complement strand
AGCTTTCTGCGAGCCATAAAATGGGTTCCACCTTGATCCGGTTTTACTTCTAAAAAAGAGTGGCCGGTTTTCAAGAAAGTGAAAACTCTAGCTTCTCTGCGACTTTCCAATAATGTGCCTACTTTTTAGACACCGTTCCGTCGCAACCCTATTTAGCGTGGATTTGCCGTCTTTTTGTGCTCTGCCTTACTGCTTTCCTTCTTTCCCTAAATTGCGCTCAACCCGATCCCAATGCAGTATCAGCCAATAGTCAATTGGATGAACTCTAGTCTGTGCCATCAACCGATCCATACGCCAGTCTATCAAGTCAGCCCATTCCGCCCACGTCTTAGTATATCCTTGAAAGCTGTGCTCTACTTTGTTCATTGGCGGTCTGCGCTTTGGTAAGTCAGTCTGTCTCTCTTCCCTTAATTGCTTTTGTTCTGTTACCTTTGCTGCATAGCCATAATCCATCACTATCCGTCCACTGCGCAAGTCTTCTACGAACTTCTCGTTCAGGCCCACCGCCTCGAATATCTGTGCCCCTCTGTAGCTCTGAATAGTCGATATGCCCATCTTGGACATTATCTTTAGGATGCCCTTGTCCGACGCCTTAATGTAGTTGTATTCGGCGGTCTTGTAATCCACTTCGGTTTCCAGGAAGCTGGCCTCGCTTACCATGTGGGCCAAGGTCTCAAATGCCAGGTAAGGATTTATGGCACTGGCGCCATAGCCGATAAGCAGCGCGAAGTGAGCGACTTCTCGGGCCTCACCTGTCTCGACGACTATGCCGACCTTCGTGCGGGTGCCCTCCCTTATCAGGTGATGGTGAACACCGGCCGTCGCTAGGAGGCTGGGAATAGGAGCGTGGTCCTCGTCGACGCCGCGGTCTGACAGGACCAGTATTGTGATGCCGTCCTTTAGGGCATCAGAGGCTTCTCGGCACACCCTGTCCATAGCCTTTTTCATGGTGCCCTTGCCGTCCTCAGGCTTGAAAAGCGTTGAGATGGTCCTTGAATGAAGACCTCGTTTGTTCAGCTCCTGAATCTTGCCTAATTCGGCGTCTGTGATGATTGGCCTGTCCAGTCGCAACTGGCGGCAGTGCTCCGGAGTTTCTGCAAACAGGTTCTCTTCTGCGCCCAATGTGGCGGAAAGAGAGGTCACCAGCTCTTCTCGTATGGCGTCCAGTGGCGGATTGCTGACCTGGGCGAATAGTTGCTTGAAGTAATTGAAGAGCAGCGGACCCTGGTCGGACAGCACCGCTAGAGGCGTATCGTTGCCCATGGAGCCTGTGGGCTCACTGCTGCTTGTGGCCATTGGCTCGATTATTATCCGCAAGTCCTCGCGCGTGTAACCGAAGGCCTTCTGGCGGGTCAATACGGTGTCGAAGTCAGCTGATGCCTGCTTAGATGGCTCCGGCAACTCCGAGAGCTTCGTGCGATTGTCCTGAAGCCATATGCCATACGGTTGCTGTGTGGAGAGGCGGTGTTTGAGCTCGGTGTCGTCCACCAGGCGTCCCTCTTCGGTGTCCAGAAGGAACATGCGCCCTGGCCTGATCCTGTCCTTGAAAAGCACCTTCTCCGGCGGCACGTCGAGCACTCCCGTTTCCGACGCCATTACCAGGAGATCATCCGTGGTAACCAAGTAGCGGCAGGGCCTCAGGCCGTTTCGGTCCAGCACGCCACATACTCGCGTGCCGTCTGTGCTAATCATGAGCGCGGGCCCGTCCCACGGCTCCATCAGGCATGAGTGGTACTCGTAAAAGTCCTTCTTGTCCTGATCCATGGGGAGGTGGTCACCCCAGGCCTCAGGCATCATCATCATCAAGGAGTGGGGCAGGGAGCGGCCTGTGGCCAGCAGTAGCTCCAGTGCGTTATCGAAGCTGGCCGTGTCGCTCTGAATGTCCCCACTGACTATGGGCAGCAGCTTCTTAATGTCCTGGCCTAGGGAATCTGACGCGAACATATGCTGACGGGCTGCCATCCAGTTGATGTTGCCCCGCATGGTGTTGATCTCACCGTTGTGAATGACAAAGCGATATGGGTGGGCTAGCTTCCAAGTACCCAGCGTATTGGTGCTGAACCTGGAGTGCACCAGCGCAAAGGCCGTTATAAGGTGCTCATCTGCCAAGTCGTGGTAGAAACGCTCCAGCTGCGACGCGACGATCAGGCCTTTGTAAACAATCTTGTTAGATGAGAGGCTGCATATATAGAACTGGTCGTCCTTGTCAAGATCGGACTGACCAATCGCCTCTTCGATCTGCCTTCGAATTAGGAACAGCTTAAGCTCGAAGTGAGCCTCGTCCACTATGTCGCCGCTGCGTCCGACGAAAAACTGGCGTATAGCAGGCATTACCTTGGAGGAAAGAGATCCAATTGCGCTGGGGCATACTGGCACATCACGCCAGCCAAGTAAGGTCTGACCTTCCAGCTCGACTACATCCTGAATATGCTTCTCTATCGCTTGTTGTTCGTCTGCCTGGCTGGGCAAGAACGTCATGCCGACGGCGTAATGACCTGCTGCTGGCAATTCAAAACCTAATGCAGAGCACTGCCCGGCGAAGAATCCATGGGGCATCTGGATAAGGACGCCCGCCCCATCGCCTGTCTCTGGGTCCGAGCCTCTTGCGCCTCGATGCTCCAGATTGCACAGTACCTCAAGCCCCTGCTTCACGATGGAGTGAGACTTGATTCCCTTTACGTTGGCCACCATTCCAACGCCGCAGGCATCATGCTCAAACCTGGGGTCGTAAAGGCCCTGTTTCTTAAGTTTTGGTACGTACTGTTCAACCATTCATTCGCCCCGATATGAGATCGTATTTCGTTTTAGCTTATTGCCATAAACCTGGCAATTCATAATAATATTTTATGTCGGTTGGTCGGAAAATTGCACATATATTCACTATTGCCCGTGTCTGGCACATGGCCTACAGATCTATTGCCAGGCGTTGCTAAAGCAGCGGCAGATACCTTGTGATCTCATGGTCAGCCACGTTGGAGTGGTATTGTTCCCATTCGATCATCTTATTGTTGATAAAGCTGTTGAAAACTTGTTCCCCTAGCGCGTTTTTGACTAGTTCGCTACTCTCCGTGATCTGGATCGCCTCCCAAAGGTTTCGGGGAAGCAGTTCAATTCCCAGGTCCTTGCGCTGGATTTCGCCCATTTCGTAGACGTTGGCCTCCACCGGAGGAGGTAGATCGTACTTCTTTTCGATACCCTCCAAGCCAGCTGCAAGCATGACGCTAAAGGCCAGATAGGGATTGCAGGCCGGATCCGGCGAACGGTATTCGATGCGCCGGGACTCCTCGCGGCCTGGCTTGTAGGCGGGAACTCGGATGAGGTCGGCCCGATTTACCGTAGCCCATGACACAAAAGTAGGCGCTTCAAACTGTGGGATCAGTCGTTTGTATGAGTTTACCCACTGGTTCGTAACGGAGGTTATTTCTCTGGCGTGCCGCATAAGGCCCGCTATGAAATACTTGGCGATGTCAGAGAGTTTGTTTTCGTCGCTTCCTGAATAGAAGACGTTCTTTTCGCCTTTGAAAAGTGACTGATGTGTGTGCATGCCGCTGCCATTCATGCCCGGAACCGGTTTGGGCATGAAGGTGGCGTAACACTCATTCTGCCTGGCAATTTCTTTGATTACCAGGCGATAAGTCATGACCGTATCCGCCATGGTTAAGGCGTCGGTATGCCTCAAGTCGATTTCGTGTTGGCTGGGTGCTACCTCGTGGTGGCTAGACTCCACTGGGATTCCCAAGTCCTCTAGCGTCAATACCGACTGCCGTCTCAGGTCCGTTGAAACGTCAGTGGCGCCTTGATCGAAATAACTACCGTGATCCAGAGGCTTAGTGCCTGATGAGTCCTCGAAGTAAAAATACTCCATCTCGGGGCCTACGTAGTAGGTGTAGCCGAGCTTCGAGGCCCTATCTAAGTTTCGTCGGAGCACTGCCCTGGAGTCGCCTCCGAATGGCTCCCCATCAGGAGTCATGATGTCGCAGAACATGCGAGCAACGGCATTTGTACGAGGACGCCATGGCAATATGTTGAATGTGTTTGGGTCGGGAAGAGCGTAAAGGTCCCGCTCGTCAGACCGAATGAACCCTTCGATAGACGACCCGTCGAACCCCATGCCACCTCTAAGGGCGCCTTCTAGCTCCTCAACGGTTATCGCGAACCCTTTGAGGTTTCCGAGGATGTCTGTGAACCAGAGACGAATGAATTTAACATCATTCTCTCTCGCTTCATGCAGAACAAATTCAATTGCGTCGGGGTCACGTGTCAACATAGGTAGTTGCCTGAACTGATAACTGGTGATCTGTGTAGGCAGTAATGGAGTACATCCGACCGGTTCTTATGGGACGGAGGCATATGTTTAGCCTATGGTATGTATGCCTAGCTTAATTGAACAAAATATACCAGCTTGTGAAAATTGTGTCAAACTATATTGCGGTCCGAAAACTGGGCTACGCCGCCTCGCAAGCTTCAATCCCTAACTTAGGTTACCCCAGAAGAGGTAGCTGTCTACAAATCTAAGTCAAATAGATCTATTAAAATGAGGAGTCTGTACCGCTTTACCTGATTAGCGGTACAGACTCCTCATTTTATCTTCTATGTATTTGAAGTTTAGGAAGCAGCTCCGCAAACAGTCTCGATTATCAGTCGAGTTACCGTGTAAGGGTCGCAATTGGCGTTTGGCCTTCGGTCCTCAATGTAACCTTTCTGGTCGCGATGGACCTGCCATGGTATGCGTACAGATGCACCTCTGTCAGAGACTCCATAACTGAATTCGTTATAAGCGGCCGTTTCATGTTGGCCAGTAAGCCTCTCCTGAATTC
>CAJWRP010000236.1 GCA_913046025.1 uncultured Chloroflexota bacterium | reverse complement strand
ACGCCAGATGTGCCAGTAGGGCACCCCGACTTTGGAAAAATTGTTACTTGCGAATGTCAGAGCGAGAGGCTTAGTAACGAGCGCTCTGCTCGGCTGTTTCGCTACAGCAATCTGGGGCAGCTCACCCGTTTCACCTTCGACACCCTCCATCCCGATGGCATATCCGATGATCCGGAAGATCAGCTGGTCTTCAGCGAAGCATATAAACACGCGGTGGCCTACGCCGAAGAGCCAGAAGGTTGGCTGGTTTTCACCGGGCCAAACGGTGCGGGCAAGACTCACCTGGCGGCTGCGATTGCCAACCGGTGCATCGAGCGGGACCAGGTGGTCTTCTTTGTACACGTGCCTGATCTTCTAGACCACTTGCGCGGCGCATATGCTCCGGGCAGCGAAGTTTCCTATAGCGATCTGCTGGACCAGGTGCTGGACGCTCCTGTGCTGGTGTTGGATGGCCTGGGCAGTCAGAGTTCCACGCCTTGGGCCGAGGAGAAGCTCCAGCAGATAATTAACCACAGATTCAACGCCGAATCGCCCACCGTCATTACCACGGCGAACGAACTGGAAGAGCTGGACTCATACATACGCAGCAGGCTACGGGACAAGAGGCTCAGCCGCGTGTTGGAGGTGGCGACGCATCAGCCAACCCAGGTCCATAGGCTGGGGCGTATTGACGCCGAGATGCTCAAGCGCATGACCTTCGATTCCTTTAATGTGCGGGGCAACAACCCTTCGGCTGGGCAGCGGGCTAGCATCGAGGCGGCTCTGCAGGCGGCGATAAACTTTGCTGAGGACCCAGACGGCTGGCTTACGCTGTTTGGAGAGACTGGTGTTGGCAAGACGCATCTGGCCGTAGCCATCGCCGAGCGTCGGATCAGACAAGGCAAACCAGTGTTCTTCGTTTTCGTGCCGGAGCTATTGGACTACCTTAGGTACACTTTTACACCGGACAGCCGCGTGTCCTACGACAGGATATTCGATGAGGTGAAAAACACCTCGCTACTGATTCTTGATGACTTGGGCCAGGAGCACAGCAGCTCATGGGCATACGAGAAGCTGTACCAGATCGTCGTTCACAGGCACAACGGCCGCCTTCCCACAGTCATCACCAGCATGATGGACTTCACGGAAGAACGTGGGCCGATCGGGTCTCGTGTCCAAGATCCCAGTGTGGGCAGTCTGATTCGACTGGACGCGCCGGACTTTCGCATCAAGGAAAGGTCGACGAGGGGTAGGCGAGGCAAAGCATCCAAAGCCTAGACCCGACATCTTCAGAACAGTGCTCCTTTTGCCGAATAGTGATTGGCACACTACCCGCCAAAGTGCATTATCAGGACGAAGACATCCTTGTATTCGATAATCAGTTGGACTGGGTGCCGGTCATGCTGCTCCTCATCCCCAAACGGCATATGACCCAGATCGAGTTGTGGACCAGTGGTGACCTATTTACCAGAATGAGTGGGCTGGCAGTAGAGCTCGGTGCCCAGTTCTGTCCGGTCGGCTTCCGTTTGTTGTCTAATTTTGGCCCAGACGGTATGCAGAGCCAGTCCCACGGTCACCTGCACGTAGTAGGTGGCAAGCGGTTGGGGCCATATGTAAGGCAGGGATTAGACTAACTGCGCTGGAGACACCGGGATTTTGGCCCTCAGTAATACTTCAGGTAAAAAATTGCCAATTGCCTTTGACTCACCACCTCCGGAAGAAGGCGACCATGGGCGCTTCATGTCTCATTAGGCGTAGACGAACGTGATGGTAGCTGTATTTTTTGGGTTATTCCCAATCGAGGCGTGTAAAAACCATGTCCTTAGTTGCATCGTCCCAGGCCTATCTGGGTGCGATGGTGGGCGCGGTCGTAGGTGACGCCGCAGGCGCTCCCTTTGAGAGGGAAATCGCTTACGAGCCATACTTATTGAATGGCCTCTTCAGAGAGATCGACTACCTTCCATACACTGACGACACGCACATGACCATTGGAATAGCCGAGTCCTTACTGAAGTGTGGTCAAATTTATGGTGCACATATGGCATCTGTCTTTGCCAGGAATTTCGCTCATGAGCCGTGGCGTGGCTACGCTGAAGGCCCGCCTCAAGTCCTCTTTTATATTGTAAATGGCCCACATTGGGAACAGGCCTCTCGAGCGCTTTTCAACAACTCTGGATCTTACGGGAACGGCGGCGCAATCAGGGTTGCGCCAGTTGTCCTAGTCTCAACGGACCTTGATGATGTTGCGACTCTTGCCCACCGTACAGCCCTGATTACTCATGCCCACGAGCTTGGCATAAAAGGCGCTGTGCTCCAGGACTGTTCAGTGGCTCTGGCCCTTGATTCAAAAAATATCGGTGAAGGCCAATTTCATGAAACACTTGGCAGGTACGCATTTACCGACATCTACAAGAAAAAGCTGGATAGCTTGGGGAATTTACTCTCTGCGGGCGCGGGCGTTGGCATCGAGCAAGTCGTCAATGAGCTGAGTAATGGCGTTCAGGCCTTAGAGTCAGTACCCACAGCAATATTCTGCTTTCTCAGGCGCCCCACTTTCAGGATGCGTCCTCTTCGCCCTTGGCCTGAGCGGCGACACGGATACTATTGCCAGCATGACTGGAGCCATTGCAGGGGCTTAACTTGGAGCGGATGCGATTCCCCAACAGTGGATCGAGGGCGTGTAGGGGGTGGCTCGAATGACGGAGTTGGCCAACTCAATGTTCCAGAAATTCCACTCAAATGGGTCTGAAACTTAATAGCGACATAGGTTCTTTGTCATAAGGCAAGAAGCTAGAGCTGACCGCAGAGGCTGGGCTTAACTGTGGGGCTACCCAACACTGGTTACAGATGAAAAATCTGAGCGGTGTTTTTGTGCTGGAAGTAAATTAGCCCCCATGGTGGCTGACTCATGGGGGGCTGCCCAGAAGGAGGCGACCGCGAGCGGTAATACGGCCAATACATTTCCAATATACATGTCGGTTTGTGGCAGAAAGTTAGGGCGGGGTTTTGGAAATGTTTGGGTTCTGCAATTTTCATTGGCGAATCGTTTGCTAAATGCGGAAGTAGGAAGGCAAACGACACAAGACAGCCGTGGCATTTGAAAGTGAAAGGCTCCCATCATGAAGTGGACGATAGCATTTCGAGAGGGGTGGAACCAAAATTGGATCATATCTATCGTACTGCGATTACCGTACGTCTTGGTGTGCAATTGGTGTGTGAGGAGTGCCACAAAAGTGTGCGGAAAGCAGACCAGGCAAATTTAGAAAAGTATTAGATTCATAAAATTACTGGAAACGCAGACTAAAAAATCCTTAACATCCGGTTTTAGGCATTGCTATGTTGGGTATCAGTACTTGTATACCCTTTGAGGATGAACCCATGTCTAAAATCAAAGTTGCAGAAGATTTCACAATAGATCAAAGCGATATCAATCACCTTTCATGGCGATGGCACCAGGTTATCGCTAGCATCGAGTACCTTTCGGCTAAGAATTCTTTGACCATTCTTGACGGCATAATTAATTCATATATGCGTGGCCAGGGCTACAAGATGGGTAACTGGAAGGGCGTAGAAAAGCACTACGGTAAGGCTTCGGGTCTGTTATTTCTTGTAGTTGAAGACTCCCTGGATAAGTATGAAGAGCTACGCTGGATAAGGGCCGCTATTCCTGCACAGGACTAGGCGGAGAACCGCAGGCAATCTGCCCAGCGGATTTGCGGCGGCTGCCTTTGAAAGAGACAAATAGACCTACATAGAGGGTGATCTCGCTTAGGTCGCCACGATGCAGCAAGAGTTCCATTACAGTTCCACTGCCTGCATTAGCTGGACCCACGTCTTGTAGGGCATCTCGTAGCGCAGCCTATACATCTCGGTGCACTTCTGTCTCATTTCCTCGTCGAAATGATCGGGCATAGGCTGGTTGACGCGTGTCTGCTCCCAGTTAGTAGCGCTGTGATAGCCAGTCAGAAGTATGATCTCCAAGGGAGCTGTTGATGCCAACGGCGTCCACAAACCAAGAACGCTAGCCCCCTCGGCCTCTACGCGTGGCCAAATGCCTTCCTCCGAGTAGCGCACGAAGTCATCAATGTCTTTCGGTTCGATGAAGAAACGCCGATAACCAAAGACAACACGCCTGTCCTCTGCCGGGATCGACTGTTTGGGACGAGATGATATGGACTTCAGTAACCGTACTTGCTCACTGTCTGTAATGTCCGCTAAGTCAGGGTGAGCGGCCGTTACACGGCCCTGAGCTTTCTCCCAAGACGCAAAGTCTGCAAAACGGGAAATGGCGATAAACTCAGTGGCAGGCGCACCAATTAGTCCGCTTACCAGCCGCAGCACCTCGCCACCCTCAGCCTCGATTGCTGGCTTGACCTGGTCTCGGAATATCCTTGTGTAGTCTTGGGTTCGGCCACGTCTAACCGATACTGTTCGCTCTTCATAAATCAATTTTTCGCATGCCCTCTTTATATTTGGTTATTGCAGGCACTGTGAGTTTTCTGTCAGGGATTACCAGATGCTTTCCACCGCGCCTGTGGTCAACGTCGGAGGCCACTCTAGCATACATTGGCCTCCGCTGAAGCTCGGCCAGCGTTCGACGTGAGAGGGGCTTCTGACGGAGTGCAGATAGTGTAAATAAGTACTGAAGTGTGCATCAGGGCGGCGACCCGTCCGTGACGGCTTCAACGGGGCCATCGCACTACAGGCCAGAGGCATAAAAATAGCCGCCGCTGGCCAGCCATCCCTGAATTATCTCGTTTGGAGGCTCACAAAAATATTTGATCTCCTATGGCAGGCTCGATAACACTCACAAAGCCCAGGGATAAGAGTTCGATGCTAGCGTGTTGTGTGTAGTGAGGAAAGCT
>CAJWRP010000235.1 GCA_913046025.1 uncultured Chloroflexota bacterium | reverse complement strand
GGCAGCGAGTCGCCGTCGAGCACATAAATAAACACTCGTCGCGTCAACAACATTACACCACGACAGCCACCGGATTTTACTGAACTGGAAAGTCGGATCAGGCTTCCGCTGCGCGCGCCACCTAGCATCTCATGGGGGTTGGCCAAAGTCAAACTGATCATACCGGGTTCGACGCTGCTGTGTGTGGATATATTCTCCAGTGCTGGATTTGTACCGACTGCAGCTTATGGTCTTGTGATGTTTGCTTCATCACTAATATTTTTATTTATTGTTATAATTTTATATGGAAAAATCAAAATATATATGCAATTTGTGTAATTATTGCACAGATATAAGACAACTATGGTATCAGCATAATCGGACTATGAAACATAAACATAATATGGAGGGAAATATGGAAAACTTCTTTAACCTTAAAAGAGTAGATAGTTTATTCTATTCAATAGTTACTTGGGGCCATGAAATTCAATATGATGATTGGGAAAATATAAGAGTAGATTTGCCAAATGATGTTTCAAGAAACACTCGTCCCATATGAATGGAGTATCGATTGGATTGATCCCAAAGTGTGGGAGATGATTGACGTATTAAACTCTTACAATCTGCCAAAACAAAACCCACCTTGTGAGAACTGTGCGTATGCTCATCAGAGAGCCTTAATGGAGATACGCGATTCGCGACAAATACCCACTCCCTAAGGCTGACGCGATCTGATGGCTAGGACTCACTGGGGCATCTGGCAAAACCGGGGCTGTCGTTTCTAACGTCGTACCAGCTCCCTCGCCCATACTGTCCCAGAGGCAGGCTTGTGCGGGAGATGTAACCAAATCTGACGCGACGGCCCGAAGGGTCACAGTGATTGAAGAGAGCAGCCATGAGATCCTCTGTATGCGGTAACGACAACCCACTGGAAAACTAATTCTGTGAGAGGTAATCAGATCAGGAGGCAAGTAATGGAGGTGTATGAGGCAGTTCACACGGTGCTAGCAGTCCGTGAGTTTCAGAGTAAGCCCGTGCCTGATAGCGTAGTTCGTCGGATTATTGAATCTGCACGACTCACTGGGAGCAGCATGAATGGCCAGCCTTGGCACTTCGTCGTCGTACAGAACCGCAACACCCTCGTTGAGCTCGGTTCGCTCGTGAGTTCTGGGCCGTACAACGGGCAGGCAGCATTCGCAGTCGCCGTAGCTATTAACAAGTCTTCAGTGTTCGGAATTTCCGACGCTAGTCGCGCGATCCAATCAATGGTACTGACTGCATGGTCCGAAGGCATAGGCTCAAATTGGACGGGATGGGTTGGAATGACAGAAGTTGCCTCTCTTCTTGGCATTCCAAAAACCCTCGACGTCATTGCCGTGGTGCCATTTGGCTATCCGACTCAGGTCCGCACAAGGGGGAATAAGCGGCGCAAAAACCTCTCCGAGGTCGCTCATCGCGAGCGATTCGGCCAGCCGTTCAGTTAACCGCTGCTGTTGCTGCAGTCTCTTGCTGGTCTACCGTAACCCGGATAGACACGAGTTGACTGTTGGGATTGTTCCCAAAGTTCCTTTATACGCCCCTAGACTACACTGCCCCCAGAAACAGGGCCATGCGGGGTGGTGGGTGGAGCCTAACGGCTAGGAGTCCCGTGGGGGATTAGGTACAGCGGGGGGCATTGGGATATATTCCCCCCTACCTCACAACAGCCTTATAAGCCTTAATAGCATCCTCGCTATCCACCTGCTGGCCCAGTATTCTGTGCTCTGCAAGCAGCTCATGCCTACATGAAGCGTGCGGACAATTGGGGGATTCCCGTTAACGTCGATACCTGTGAAGGCTGGATAGTTGGAGAATCCGAGCTACTTGGATGAGCATCCACATGGTCCTGGTGCACAATTGGCGTATCCGTATTCGTCGGCGTTGCCTTGGTGGTCGGCGGCATCCTGCGGTGCAGCCGTCTCAGCCGAACGACTACCTCCAGCCGACAACCCAGGGCGCGCTGCAAAAGGGTTCCAGGGAACCCTGAGGAGGCGATAGCATGGCCGGACCAACTACACCATGTAGCCGCTTACAGAGCTCATACGGGCAGGGCACTCCCTCCACAGCGAGGATCGAAGGTCACACGCCAGACCCGCCTGATCCAGTTTTGCCCGGACAGCCCGGTTGACGTTTGCGCCTTGATCTCCCATCATCTGTCCAACACAACTCCAAATCTCGTGCAGGAGGGATCTCTCACACAATGGAAGCAGGACTAATCAAGCAGTTTGAGCAGTACGCTCGGAAGAACAACATCCCTGAGGTCTATAGCATTCTGACCGATCCCGGTCTGGCGGACTTCACCCACCAGGATCTCAAGATGGGCGCTGCAAAACGCTTCGAGGTGGCGGGCGGCCGTGACATCTACCTCATGTTCCAGATCGTGACGACCCAGGCACACGACGACGCATTTTTCGAGGCGCACCGCGACTACATCGACATCCACGTGCCCATCGAGGGAGTCGAGTCCATCGGCTACTCGCCGTTGGACGCCCGGCTGTCGCCCGGGGGGCCTCTTCCAGACTACGATGTATCCGCCAGCGACGACGTAACATTCTCGCACTTTGAATCGCCGCACGAGATGACCATCGTCCGGCTGGTTGAGGGCATGTATGGCATCTTTTACCCCGACGACGCTCACATACCGAGGTTACAAACCAACGGGCCGTCGTATCTGAGAAAAATGGTGATAAAGGTGCCGGTCAGCCTCGTCGAGCGCCCAGAGGACCAGACGACCTCGCCGCCTTCCGGCACGACACTGAGTGAGTTGCTGGTATAGTGCCAAGGGCAGAGTGAAAGTGTACCAGTGGGCCATGAAGTTTGATCAGCCGGTGACGTTCGAGATCGATCCCGGCCGGCAAGGCACCGGCATCATGGAACTGGCTAAAATGATAAACCAACCCAAGGAGAGTGAGGCCGTTAACGGCGATGACTATGTTAAGCCTTAACCACTTGGTCGTTACAGCTTACCAGGTAGGCTACTGCCTCGAAAACCAAGACTCATTACCTTCGGGAGCATACCGTTCCTAGTCCCTATCCCCCGTATCTCAACGCCTGATCGACGATGTCGACGCCGACCATCTCGCTGTGGGCCGCGAGAAGCTGTTTCGTAACTGGCCCAGGCACCTCGCGCGCAACCGGCCGGCCGTCCACCTCGCGTACTGGGACTATGCGAGGGCTGGTGCGGGTGAAAAAGACCTCGTCGGCGGTGTAGAGGTCGTAGGGCTGCATGTCCTCCTCGATGACTGTCAGGTCGAGCTGGTCGGCAAGCTCCATCACCACGCGCCGGGAGACGCCCTGGAGAATGCTGCGGTCGGTGGGGGTCCTGAGGACTCCGTCGACTACGGCGAACACGTTCCATCCTATGCCTTCGGTCACGTTTCCGTCCCTATCGAGCATGATGGGCTGGGCGTCCGGGCCAACGTCCGAGGCCTCCAGCTCTGCCAGCACCATGTTCAGCCTGCTATGGTGCTTGACTTTAGGCTCCATGCTATCGGTTGAGTAGCTGCGGGCGGTGGCGATCAGGGCCTGGGCGCCCTCGACGTAGGCCCGCGCAAAGGTCGCGAACGCCACCGGCTTTACGCGCACGCACACCGTCGGCGGCCCATCCAGCGACGGCCCCCTGGTGACGAACGGGTTGATCGTGAAGTCGCCTACCTGGGGGCGGCTCGGTTCGTTCCGGCGCACGACCTCGCGGCAGATCTCCGTCATCTCCTCAGCGGCTATGCCGGAGTCGATTCTGAGATACCGCATGCTGCGATAGAGCCGGTCGATGTGGTCCTGCAGGCGGAAGGGCCGCCCGTCAAAAGTTCGCGCGATGTCGAACACCACGTCGCTAAGGGTGAACCCGCGGTCGTCCGGCGAGATCCTGACCTGGCCGTGGGGTACCCACTCTCCGTTGAAGTATGTGACGTACTCGCTCTGGTCAGTCATGATGCCTCCTCGGCAGTGGCCTGGTATCGCGCAGATCGGAGCGTAGCGCTTGTCTTATAGGGGCGTCTCGACTCCGCGTCGGGATGCGCCCGGCCCAGGGCACACACGTGGGTCCGCCCCTACGGTCGACCGTGCTGGGCCACGCCATTCTACGTACGCCGCGGCGGCGCGTCAAAACGGGAGCCCCAAGACTCAGGGCGCTTCCGACACCGTCACCACGAGTCTCTACGTAGTCCGCCAGCTCCGTCCGCCTCGTGCTGACGGGGCAAGGCTTGGCACTAGCTACATTAATGTATAGATAACCCCGCCAAACATTGAGGGAGAACAATAGGCGTGCGGGTTAAGGCTTATAGAGTATCTTAAATCCTAATAAAACAATGCCTGCTTTATCAGAGCAGTAAGCCGGTTGTCGAAATAGGTCTGAAACTGAACTTCTATTCTTCTGATGATTCCTGAACCATTCAGAATAAAGGTTGATGCATCAATTTCTTTAGAAATCGTATTTACCGTCATCTAGGTAGAACGCATCAATACCTTTACAGAATTCCCAAGGTGCGGTCGGAAAATACCTAGTAATAAGTTCAAAGAGATCAGGATCATGTTCTTCCAGAAACTGGATTGCCTCGCGCCCATCGTGAACGCAAGTCACCTCAAAGGCAGACAAACAACTCTCCAAGAAACGTACGTCTTGGGCATGAGGATCTACAATCAGGACACGATTAGACATAATCTAGTTAAAATAAAGTCTCCCTACTCACGAAGCTTCTTGTGACGCACCACCACTGATCCGTGCGTGAATTTCCAGATAAAGATCATCCTCTTCTCGCACATTTCGGCCTGCATCCCGCCAGTCACTCTCGCCTTCTGGCATCAATTGACGCTCGGACTTCAAAACAACACGCGAACAACTTT
>CAJWRP010000234.1 GCA_913046025.1 uncultured Chloroflexota bacterium | reverse complement strand
AAGATTCGCTATCCATGGCCACCAGTTGGAAGGATAAAGAATTGAAGTTGAGATCGAGATTGATGTCCACGTTGGGGCCGACGGCGTCGCGGAATGTACCGATCAGCGTTTCAATGTGGCGCAACATGGATGTGCTGACGATCTGGTCTGACGCGCCGCCGGAATTACCAAAACCGGCGTTGTATACCGTTGCAGGATCACCGGGCATAACGATCTGCGTCTTGAGAGCCGTGAAGCCTCGGTCCACGACCTCTTTCCCCAGGTCGTGGATGTCCTGCATGGTCTTGATCGGCGCAACGTCCAGCAGTTCGGGAATGCGAGCCCTGTTCGGTCCGCAATGAGACCAATAAACGCGTATCTTGTCCCTGGTTGGACCACCGAAAAGCTCCGCCACGGATATACCCAGTGCTTTGGCCTTGATGTCTATGATGGCGGTTTCGACACCTGCAATGGCGCGGGCCGCAAGCCCTCCTGGACTCTGACGGGTGCTGCGTGCCATGACTCCAAAAAGCGTCTCAAACTCGTTGGGATCTTTGTCAATCAGGAGAGGCTTGAAGTCTTCGATGGTTCCTGTTACGCCTCGGGGAGTGCTACTGGCGCTGCATTCGCCCCAGCCTGTTATGCCCTCGCTAGTTTCGATCTTCACAAATGTCCATGGTCGCCAGCCAGCGTCTACGATAAATGTCTCTATGTTGGTGATTTTCATTGGTGTTGCATATGGACCTTAAAGTAATATCCGCCCAGTGGTGTGGGCGGATATTATCATAGTGTAGTCTGCTGTCGTTGCGGTTCTTGTTGGCAGCTAAAGTTTTGTTAGTTTGCTGACTGCTTGTGTGGACTCACCTTCTGGTCACAAGAATTGAACTTGAGCCCAGGTGGACTACGCCAACCGCTGGGGCTCCTGGGAGACCAAAACTGGACATGCTGTAATCATCTGACGAATGCCATTGATGCTCACACGTCACACTAAACAGTGAGTGCTCTAGACCTTGGGACGGCCACTAAACCGCAGCCGCAGAAGACCTTTCAAATCCAAATATGAGGTCTTTATGATATCGACTCTAGAATCGGGGTCATCTGTCCACGTCACAGGCAGCTCTTTAATGCGGAAGCCGTTGTGCTCCGCTAAAAGTAACAGTTCGGTGTCGAAGAACCAGCCAGTGTCCTTCACCAAAGGCACAAGCTCATTGACAGCTTTTCGGCTCAGAGCCTTGAAACCACATTGGGCGTCTTTGAACGATGTGAGGAACATCGTTCTAAACACCATGCTGTAGGCCCTGGAGAAGAACCCCCTTTTGGCAGATCGACCGATGACTTCCGAACCCTTGATGAGCCGCGATCCTATGGCCAAGTCAAACTCACCACTGGTGATGGAGTCGATAAGGTCGGGGAAGCATTTCACCTCTGTAGAAAGATCGACGTCCATGTAGCTGACAATGTCGGCCGCGCTTTCGAGCCATGCCTTGCTCAACGCTCTACCTCGTCCCTTATGCTCAAGTCGAATGAAATCAACCTGCTCAAACTTGCTCGACAATTCTTGGCAGACTTGCAGAGTAGAGTCGGTGGAGCCGTTGTCGGCGATAAGGAGCCGCCAGTCCATGTAGTCGAGATATTCCGTGAGAAATTTGTGCAGCTTTACTACAGAGGTTGGCAGGCCAACCTCTTCATTGAGGACCGGAATTACAACGTCTAAGGTGTGTGTCATAGTGGTGCGGGATGCCCGAGGGTAATTGGCTTCTCCAATCATCATGTGGCTGATATGTGCTGGCGTAGATAAAGTGTCTCAGCCTTTGGTCGGGCGTGCAAGGCTTATGCCGTCCTTTGCGATTCCCGGATAGGCGTTGATATAGCCACCTTTTCAACATCAAAAGGGGGGCGGATTCAGTTTATTTTCTGTAGTTACCAGCATTGTCACCTAAGTTTTGGCATGAAAATATGCCAATGCGAATCAGAAAGTTTTAGTGTGGCCAGAATTTCCAGGCAAACTTGCGCCTCCATCCGTTGACTGCCACAATGCAACACATTCAATACCAAAACGGCACGATATGCCTGGAAAGAAGTCGAAATGCCTACCTATTCCTACGACCACATTCACCTGCGCACTCGCGATCCCGAGGCGACCGCCAAGTACTATCACGAGATGTTTGGTGCGAAAATTCTAGAGCTGGTGCAGTCTGACGGCCAGAACCGAATTGACCTGGACCTCAATGGCCTGGCCATTTTCATTGCGCGTGTCGCTGCAGACGATAATATCCCAGTGCCTCCTGCTGATGCCCACATGGGACTGGATCATTTTGGTTTGCGTGTGGATAACCTGGACGAGGCTGCAGCGGACCTCAAGAGCAAGGGGGCGGAGTTTAGCCTGGAGCCTAAGGATCTACGTCCCGGTGTAAGAATTGCCTTTGTGCGCGCGCCTGACGGCGTCCGGATCGAGCTTCTCCAGCGAGACTAATTTTGACCTGTGAATTTGCATGACGACTCTGTAAAGTGGCTCCCTTGGCATGACGTGAGCCTGGCCGAGTGGACTTTGACAGTAATCACTTCTTAAGGAGATAACAACATGCCTCAGATGAGTGGAGGCCGGTTCCTTGCAGAGACGGTTCACAAGTATGGTATAACTCACGCCTTCTTTATGCCCTACATAGCGACGCGGGCGCTGATGGAAATGGAAAAGCTGGGCATTAAACGTGTGCAGACACATGGCGAAAAGGCAGCTGCCTATATGGCAGACGGCTATGCTCGCGCCAAACGCACTGCCGGACTCTGCATGGCCCAATCGGTCGGTGCGGCTAATCTAGCAGCTGGCCTACAGGACGCCTACCTGGCGTGCTCGCCGGTCATCGCTATTACGGGCCGCGAGGGCCAGATTAATCAGCAGCGCAACGCTTACCAGGAAGTTGATCATACTAACCCCTTCTCGGCGGTCACTAAGTACAGCGCATTTGTCGCCAATCTAGAGCAACTGCCCATATACCTGCGACAGGCGTTCAGGTCTGCTACCAGTGGCACGCCCAAGCCTGTCCATTTAGATATAGAAGGTATAGCCGGTCAAGGGGTGATCGAATCTGAGGCTGGCATGGAGGTCATCGCTGAGGAGATGTTCACTCAAGTGCCCCCATTTAGACCAGAGGCGGAGCTAGAGAAGATCACTGACACAATAAGGCTGCTCACCCAGGCCAAGAGACCGGTCATAGTGGCTGGCGGCGGTGTAACTCTGTCAGACGCCAAGGCCGAGTTAATATCTCTGGCTGAGAAGCTATCGATTCCTGTAGCGACTGCTTTGAATGCCAAGGCGATGTTTCCCAGCGACCATCCTCTGGCGGTGGGAGTTCCCGGCTCATACTCGCGGGCGTGCTCAAACCAGATCTTGTGCGAGGCCGACCTTGTTTTCTTTATAGGCAGTCACACCGGTGGTCAGGTTACGAATGCCTTCCAGATTCCGCCCCAGGGAACTCCTGTAGTCCAGCTGGACATTAATCCTGAGGAATTAGGAAGGAATTATCCTATCGAAATCGGAATGCAAGGCGACGTTAGGAATACGCTCCGCAAGATGCTGGAGTATTCCGAAGACATTGAGCCTCGTAATAATTGGGTGAGCCGTGTTCAGGAGCTGGTGCAGAACTGGAAAGACAGCGTGGTGGACAAGGCCAACTCGAATACGGTGCCTATCCTACCCGAACGGCTCTGCAAAGAGCTGGCAGATTACCTTCCATCTGACTCGGTGCTGGTGTCGGATACAGGCCACTCCGGCATATGGACCGGCACGATGATCGACTTCAAGCACCCGGACCAGAGTTACATCCGCTGCGCCGGGTCGTTGGGTTGGGGATTGCCTGCGGCTATGGGTGTAAAATGCGCTCAACCAGATAGACCTGTTTTGTGCTTCACTGGTGACGGTGGCATCTGGTATCATCTAACTGAGTTGGAAACGGCCAAGCGTTGCGGCATCAACACGGTGACGGTGGTTAACAACAACCACTCCCTGAACCAGGAAAAGGGTGGAGTTGAGACCATATATGGCGGACAAAGCGCTGGCTCCGATGAGCTTTGGAAGTTCCCTGAAACCGACTTCGCTCAAATGGCAGAGTCCATGGGCTGTTTTGGCGTAACAGTGAACAAGCCTAGTGAAATTTCCAGCGCGCTGGACCAGGCATTCGCATCCGGCAAACCAGCCGTTGTGGATGTCAAAACGCACATTGACGGCATTGCGCCCAGGGCATGGATGCCATCGTAATGATAAGAACATAATAGTAATGCGGACTGGTATTTGCTGAGGCGGGTTTCTGCTTCGGAATGGATAACCGAGTAGGAGATAGAGATGAAATCTGATAGAGCGCTTGTAGCCCACCTGATGAGGCGCGCCGGCTTTGGTGCCACGCCTTCGGAGATTGACGCCCTGACCGGCGAAAAGACCTATGAAGATATCGTCGACGACCTCGTAAATCCTGACCGATTTCCGGAGATCGACATCTCATATTTGGAGCGCTACTACGGCGGAGAGTCTGTAGCCATTCACGTTGGAAAGTGGCTATATCGCATGGTCAACACCCAGCGGCCTCTCGAAGAGAAGATGACTCTCTTCCTTCACCACCTTTTTCCTGTCGCATTTGGCAAGAGTGAGCATCTAGACTCTATTCTCAAAGAGATCAAGATGTTCAGGGAAGTAGGCATGTCCAACTTCAAGACAATTCTTTTGGAGATGTCGCGGGACCCCGCCATGATCTTCTGGCTGGATAACAACGAAAATCACAAGACTGAGATAAATGAAAACTTTGGTAGAGAGCTTCTAGAGCTGTTCAGCATGGGAGTAGGGAACTACACCGAAGACGACATCAAGAGTGCTTCCCGTGCGTTCACTGGCTGGACCTTCCGTC
>CAJWRP010000233.1 GCA_913046025.1 uncultured Chloroflexota bacterium | reverse complement strand
GACAAAACTGGTCCGAACATGCTAAAATAGTGGAGCGCTTTCACAAACTGGTGAGGGCGCTCTTTTTTTGCCCAGCGCCAACGGGTGACAGAAGCCCCCTCAAGCGAGGGGGCTCTTCGTTCCTGCTCCAGCTATCGGGCGTCCATAAGCCAGGAATGATGCCAATTATGGGGTCGTCCAAAACAAATGGGCTTTCTCAGAGGAGCGACTTGGATCGAGACAGACCTCAAATCAGGTATCTAGTTCTTCAGGTATCGAATCCGACTTACTGGTCTAATAATCCGGTCCGTCAGTTGGATGATCTTGTCGGTCCTTCCGCGATTCTCTGGGCTTTGGACCTCGGTCAAGGATGCTCTCACGTCATCAAGGCTACTGAAGACCTGAGTAAGCCTGGCATTCTGATAATAGCCGATCGGTTTGAAGATAGCACCCTTGATTCCAGTGCTTGATTCCCGGTTTTCTATTAACGCGTCGATGAGTTCAGGCCTCTTACCTCGCTTTGCGATGAAGATATTCCTAACCATGTATTTGGGTACGAACCCTTCCGGAGCGTTCTCAACGGGTTTGATCACCTCCAAGACGTTGGTATCAATAGACTGGCATTTCGACGCTGTTTCATCCCATCTTGTTGTCGCAGTTTCGTTAGTAAGGAAACCATCGTGGAATTCCTCAAGTGCATCGAAGGAATCGAACCTGATGGTCACAACGACATTCCCCCCATTCCCGAAGAACTGGGGGGATGTGAGTGCTGTTGTGACATTACCGGGGCGACCATGAGCTTCCATAGCCGCAATCACGGCATTGAATACATTCACGCTCTGTCCCTCGTTCGGCCTCCTAATGATGTTAAAGACGCATGCAGGCATGGCCACCTCCTAATCTGAGCCTAAATTAACCGACGGTTCAGTCGATCGTTACAAGGATACCATCATGTTACCTGCCGACCTCCTGTTCTAGGCAAGCCCTAACACGTCTGCTCCCCCGGTATAATGAGGGTGCCTTTGGGATCATCCCACCAGGAGTGATCGATGTTCAACGCCTGCAAAACCACTCACATCTTCTATCGTCCCAACTGTCCTCCAGGCAGGCGTACCAAACCACAGAACCGGTTGGTGTTCCGGGTGCCAGTGCGGCTATAGAGATGGGCTGCCGAGCATGCCGAGTCTGTCTGCCCACCGAAGGTGAACCGGGGCCATGGACGTCCAAGAATAAACAGCGGTTGTTCTAAGGCTGACCGGACAAAAGGAGGGTATCCAATTCATGACACAGTTGGTGCTCTTACGTTCAATAAAACAAGAGTTAGACGATCGACTGAAACTATTTAGAAGCCTTCCAGACGGTGGATCGAGCAAAACAGCTGAGCCTAATTTGCTTCGAGATCTTGGGATATACGGGGGCGCATCCGGCATCTGGTTAGATAAGAAGCGTACTTCACGGATAACGAGATGGGTGTGACCGTTAGTGTTACACATAGGATCCTCATACCCTGACGACTTAGCCAACGATGGGGTTATTTATCACTACCCCACTACCAGTCGTCCTCCAGGTAGAGGCGCGTCCGAAATAGAAGCTACAAAAGAGGCAGCTCGGCTAAGACTCGCTATCTTTGTTGTAACTATAAGGTTTGTTGACCTCCAAGAAACGCCGTCTTATGCCCGTAATACAGCCACGGCCGGCCATTAGTACCAGGGCGAATTTGGCCCCGCCGTCATCCAAGAAGGTTGGTCGCCCCTCGGCATCCCTCAGCACATGAAGGCTCTATCGTCGGTCTCGGTTGATTAACGGGTGCACAAGTCGGCCTCTATCGACCAACAATGAACCTGATAGCGGCGCAATACCGCGGTTGGTGAACTCCCAATGATGGACGATACCCCAGTGTCATCCCTAGACGACGGATTGCGCCTTTGAATCCGCCAGCGGCTGCCCTAGAGGTTAAGCTAGGCCACGATCCGCGACCAGGAAAGTATGACCTTATTATTTACAGTACTTTCCTGTTGGGTAGAAGTGGTAGGTAGGAAAGTACTAGAGAAAAATCCTCCTTACTTTCCTACCTCTGCCATTGTGCTGTTAGCCATGGGAGCCATCTTAGTTGTCGAACCATTCGTCTTGTAATCCCAGCTCCCTGTGGATAGCTTCTAGTTTCTCTTTACTCTCGGTGTAGACATATTGGGTGCCTCCAACCTTCTTGATTTCCAAGCCAAAGTTGCGGACGATAGCCCCGATCTGGATGGAGGTCAATCGGAGTTCGTAGTCGCCCAACTCATGCCTGAGCACTTTCATAGCTATTCTCTCCTTGGGCTCAAGCATCTGGTTGCCATGGTCGTCCAGTGACAAGGCCAGGATAGTGTTAAAGACCAATTGGGCGGGCTCCTCCTCCTGCCCAGCATCGAAACCTGCTTCTGCCCGGTCGATCTCGTTCGTTGCCCATGTGAGCCAAGGCTCGTCGGCTAAGTGCTGGGCTACCAGTAATATCGGTGCCCAGGTGTCCAGAATTCTGGATCCCCCCAAATCAACAGCTTGCTCCCATTTGATCTCAGTCGCTAATGAGGCCAAATAGTCTTGGTAAGGCGTGAAGGCGTCTAAGTCCGACTTGAGCCGACCGTCGGCTTTCCTGGTGTGGACCGTGATCCCACGGCTCTGTACCGCGGGGTCTTTGAAAGGAACTCGGCGATGTAGCACAGTTGCACCGAACAGGTCGAGTGGTTCCCGGTTCCATCCCCTAGGTGCTTCTCTCTTGACCGTCGTCTTGCTGGTCTGGTGAGAATGGCGATTCCGTACCAACCTCTCTGGTATCCGGTCTGCTTCCTCTATAAGGGCTGTGTGAGTACCGTTCAGGCTGTCTCGTAACTCCGCCCGGCTGACGGAGCCGTCGATATGACTGGGGCCATTGGTGATCTGCCCTAGAATCCCGAGTATTGTGCTCTTGCCTGTGCCTGGTGGCCCTTCGAGTAAGAGGATAGGGAACTTTTTCAGATTTGGCAGGCCATGGGTTGCCAATGCGTAGTAGCTGATCGCCTTGGCCCAGTCTGTGTCCAGACCACAAGCTCCCTGTATCATCGTCACCAGTTGATGGATGGAGCTATCGGCCCCGCCCATTCCCTTGGCTTTGCTTGGATTCATCCTTTGTAAGTCATCGAATTCAATCACAACGTCATACCGCCCAACATAAGTTGACAAAACCTTCGCTTGGTATATAACATACTGCCTGAATGAATTGCCGTCAACACTGGCAAAACGGCCAAAACTAACAGGTGGATATAATGGCCCGACCAAGAATAGATGCCGTGTACCAACACCGGATTGCTGACCTGACCGAACAAGGACTAAAGCCGGGACGTATCACCCGAAATCTAGCAGAATGGGCGAGGTCAAAAGACTGGGCAGACCCTCCCAGTGAGAGGAGCGTCAGGCGCATTTACAAGGAGCACCTGGCAAAGAATCCGGGTCAACGTGGGCAATACGCTGGGTTCCGTTGGCCCGAATCAATGGGGGCAGCGGAGATTCCTTGGGAGGCGTCCAAATCGGTATTGAATCTTCTTCAACGCCACCGGGAGATATTTGGGAGAGGGGACGGTTTAGGCCCACCGGTTGGATTTGTCAGATGGTTTTGGAGGGTGGAGGTTGCAGCCCCTGGGTTGGACCTCGATAGGCAGGCTCGGATCGCTGCCTTTCTCTTTGGGCAAGAACAATACCCAGAGTCGGTACCGGATGCCAAGGTTAGAAACCTTGAGTCTTTCCTTATTGAAGAGGCGTGGAAGAAATGGCCAGAGTACCTGCCCGCCGATGTGCTCGACTTTGGCTATCCGCGGTGGATAGTAGAAGAAGATCCGGAAATGGACACAATCTCCGCGCGGTGACCACGGAGTCGCAATCATCCAGCTCAACACGAGTGCTGGTTCCCTCTAGGTTGAGTCTGGGAATAGCCAACGACGGGTTAGGTCACGATGGGCTTGTAGGACTGTCTGGATTTAACAAGGCCTCAATCGGTGACGTCTTCTTAGCTGCTTTGTTGGCAGACGTCGACAGCGCGAATGCTGAGTAGTGCCGGGTCATCGAGGGAGTGGAGTGGCCCAAGAAGGTCTGCAAATCACCCTCGCTCATCCCAGCAACCCGTCGCATAGTGGCTGAAGTATGACGTAGGGTGTGGGCTGATAGTCGTACTCCCTGGAATCCGGTCGGGTCCGCTTTGCGCCACCGTTGGAACAGGCTTTTCACCCCTTCGTATGCAAGTTGTTCACCGTCCTCAGTAACAAACAGGAAAGGAGACTTGTCCTCCCGGACATCTTGATAATCCTGAATAGCTGTTAACGTCTTGGACGCTAAAGCCACATCTCGCTCCTTGGCTCCTTTTCCGTACACCCGCAGGATCCCCTCTTCCATGAGGTGGTGTTTCATGGCATTCATCAGTTCACTGATGCGTATGGCCCCGTCAAGCAAGACATATAGCATTGCTCTACTTCGGGCTTTCAACTCAGGTGTGGGGGCCAAACGGTTGGCTACTTCGAGTAACGATGCAATTTGACCATAGGACAACGGGTGTATCGCCACTTGTGGATGCTTGAGCTTGCGAACGGGGTTGCGCCAATCTTCCGGGGCGATTTCATCTGCAACGTAGTTAATGAATGCCTGCACGTCCTTGGTGAAGCCGAACACACTCGCTGGACTCAAGGGTTTCCCACGTCGCCCTTTTGCTATCTCGATTAGGAAGCCGTCAACGTGTTCTCGGGTAATGCGCAGGGGATCGTGCATGCCCATGCCGATGAGGTACGCTGTGAATGGCCTGAGGCGCTCACTGAGCGTTGATATAGTCTTGGGGGACTGATGGGGACGCTATTCCGAATGAAGATGTCCCTGACGGATTCAAGGTTCAGGTCAGGATTGGACAAAA
>CAJWRP010000232.1 GCA_913046025.1 uncultured Chloroflexota bacterium | reverse complement strand
CGAACGACGATAGTGGCAGCCTGGTGGAGTTGAGAGTCGGTGAAGCAACGCTAATCGCGCCTGCCACACAGGTTGCCCCTGGTGAGAACGTAATGGTGTCCATTAGGGCTGGCGACGTCATTCTGGCCGACGAGATACCCTCTCGAATGAGCGCTCGCAATACAATCAAGTCTAAAATTCGGGAAATACATGTCTTGGCTTACAGGGTACTGATCTACGTCGATATAGGTGTACAGGTGATTGTGGAGATTACCCAAGCCTCACTAATGGACCTTGGCCTGAAAGTCGGTGAGGATATATACCTCATAATCAAAACTAACAGCGTTGTTATTCTGGACGCCGCGGAATAACAGGTAGGGCGACCTGTCATTCAGACCACGCAGCTTGGGGGCATTCCCTCTTGCAGAACATGTCCTGTTGGGCAAATATCCAGAAAACAGCACTCTTTACAGGCAGGCTTCTTGACACAAACTTCCTTGCCTTGACGCACCACTAGGGCGTGGTACTCGGAGTACAGTTCCGCATTCTCCGGCAAATTGTCTATTGAAAAAGGTTCGATAGAGTTTATATGGCCCTCTTTCTTGCGCAAGCCCCACCCGAAAAAGAAGCCTTTTGGCGCAGGTGTACACCACAAACGCGGGCATGCGCAAAGGGTAGAACAATATATCGTCGGCAGTCTCCTCACCAATGCCATAAACGCCAAGAGGTTCCGCCATTAAATCCTCCATGTCAGTGGACGCTATGCGATCCAGGTCGTCGCCAAAACGATCACCTATAAAGTCCAAACGTGCTTTCTGCTTGCGGGCTTTGGCATTGTAATAACCGCTGGGATAGACCAGCGCCGCCAACTCTTCCTGTTCCAATTCGCGAATCGCTTTGGTAGACAAGACGTCGGCCTTCTTGAGATTGGCTATGGCCATCTCAACATTCGTTCTGGAGGCCGCCTGCGTCAGCGCCGCGCCCACCATCATTTCGAAAGGCGGTCCCGCTGGGCCACCAGCCTGGTAGCCCATATCAGTGAAGCAAGGCTCCATAAATAACCAGCAGCCTCTCCCTCATCGGCTAGGTATCAAGCAAGATCGTGCAACTTTACGGGGATACGATCTGAAATAACGATCTCTTCCATACTGACACTACACGTATATGAATACATCTCCACGCCAGCGGCCTCGGCCTGAAGAAGAGCATCGTAAAACTGAGGGTCTGATTTAACACTCGGTTCAAGGAAATCGGCGTCCGGCCTCTGAACCACAAACGCTACGGCAGCCCTAAAGCCCTCTTCCACGGCGGCGCACAGATTAAGCACATGTTTGCAGCCTCTGCTGGTAGGTGCGTCGGGGAACAATGCGACTCTATTCTCAACCAGCGTTACGGACTTCGCCTCGACAAGACATGTGGAGTCAGAGCCGTTCAAGACCAGATCCAAACGACTATCTCCGTAAGTTACCTCGCCTCTCACTTGATCGAATCCGGCGAACTCATCCAGCTTGTTGGACTCTATTGCTTCGCGCAGCAGGCGATTCGGCAAACGAGAGTCAGCTGATACTAAAACTCCTTCAATCTCAACAAGACGCAGGTCATGAGTCGTTTTTCGGCCAGTGCCAACCGGGGCAGCCGTAAGCCAAAGGGCGTTCTCGGGCGAAAGCAACTCCCGCAGCCGGCCGGAGTTTGCCACATGGCAGAGTACCTGCTTTCCATCGACATTAGCCAACATGGCGAAGCGGTTCAACCTCTCCATAAAGTAGGCTTTTATCAGATTATTGGGCAATAACATTTACGTTTCCCAGCCAGACTGGCTTTACATACGACTCGGACCATGCCCTTATAACACTTATGTAAAGGGCAAAATATCCAAAAAGTGACTTGTCCGAGGCAGTAGGGCAGTCTAAACTGAAATATAAGAGATCAGGTACAGTAAAATCGCCGAAAGGGAAAACAGGTATTGAATCCTTTTATACAGCGTCTCCGGGACGCCTCCAATGCCAATGGCAGCCTGATAAGCATTGGGCTCGATCCGGACCCTGAACGCATGCCCGTTGACCTGTTAGACTTTAACAGGGAAATCATCGACGCCACCAAGGACCTGGTGTGCACCTATAAACCTAATCTCGCCTTTTATGAGGCCCTGGGTATGCCGGGTTTGGAGACCCTGCGCAAGACCATCGAGCACATACGAGACGTGGCACCCAAGGTTATTGTACTGGGCGACGCCAAGCGGGGTGACATAGCCTCCACCAACGCAGCCTACGCCAAGGCCCTATTCGATATATGGGGCTTCGATGCCATCACGGTGAACGCCTTCGCCGGTGGAGAGTCACTGGAGCCGTTCTTCGAATATGAGGACAAGGGCGTCTTTGTGTGGTGCAGGTCTTCTAACCCCGGCTCACAAGAGTTCCAAGACCTGAAAGTCAGCGTCGACGGGCAGGGGCCGTGCTTCTACGAATGGATAGCCGAACGGTCTCGGGATTGGAACAATCACGGCAATGTCTGCTTGGTAGTAGGCGCAACCTACCCGGAACAGCTCAGCGTTGTAAGGTCTCGCTGCCCGGGAATGCCAGTGCTTATCCCAGCAATAGGCGCTCAGGGGGGTGACCTCGAGAATTCCGTAAAGTTCGGAATTGACGTGGACTATCCCAACATCATCATTAACTCGTCCAGAAGCGTTCTATACGCTTCGTCCAACAAAAACGACTTTGCTATGGCGGCCAGAGCGGTTGCTGAAAAACTAAGAGATGACGTAAATCGTATCCTTAAGCAGGAGGGTATGGAGTGGCCCTAGACATCCATCTTGAAGACTTAGTTCGGCTGAAGAAAGTTCACCCGTGCGGGTCCTACGAGTGGCTGGTTGTGCGCGTCGGAGCCGACATCGGCATACGTTGCCGCGGATGCGACCGTAAGGTGGTAATGCCTAGAGCAGACCTGGCCAAGAGGATGAGGGGCTCACCCTGGAAGCCTACGTCACAAGTTTGATGCATGACGTAAATTGTTTATCCGTGGATTAAGAGCTAAACGGCAATTTAACTGGTAGCAGACTGGTGATTCCACTCCTATATTGGAGTGAAAACTGGACAAATACTAGACAATTACAGGTTCTCACGGGTCGTCAATCCCGTTGACACCTTAAAGGGCACTACTTAAAATGGATTAACGGTTCGCTATGGGTCTCGATGGCATCGAGCAGGGTGTCACGCTAAGTCCTTAACAGGAGTGGGTGAATGCTGGAACTGGTCATAGACAGCATAAGAGTAAGCCTCATGAACTATCAGAGGGTGGTAATTCTTCGAGTCAAGGACTCGAACAAGTACTTGCCAATCTGGATCGGTCCATCGGAGGCGGACGCCATCGCGCTCAAACTGCAGGACGTATCTGTTCCCAGACCTCTCACCCATGACCTGCTGCGCTCCGTCATCAATACCCTGGGTGCCACTGTGGACCATATCGTGGTTTCGGACCTCAACAACGATACCTTCTTCGCTAAAATCGTCATTCAGGTTAATGGCGACAAGGTGGAGATAGACTCCCGTCCCAGTGATGCACTGGCGCTTGCAGTGCGAACTCAGGCCCCGATCTTTGCCGACGATAGCGTTGTGGAGAAGGCGGGTGTTGAGATGGACACGGACACAGAGACAGGAAAGCCCATAATCGAAGAGGATGAGCTTAAGAGCCTTTCTGCCTTCCAAGAATTCATAGGAACTTTGGACTTGGAAGACCTTGGTCAGAGCGACAAGACTTAGTTTCCAGGATTTGTCAGTCTGAACCGTCAGTTATCAAAATATAGAAAAGACTATGCGCCCCGCCATAAACATCGGAGCGCACTTTTTTGCGCAAATTAAATTTCAATTGACCCTCCGAAAATGCTTGTGATATACTACACAAGCTTCTGAGGAGGCCCTCATGGACGCCAGTAAGATGGCAACCGTACTCCGGCTCATAGGCATAGGATGGTACGTCGGGTTGTGCATCGGCGGGGGCGGCTACGGTGGCCTGATGTTGGATAGACAATTCGACACTGGCCCCTTGTTAACGCTCTTCGGACTAGCCGTTGGTATAGTCATTGCGATCGCAGGAATGCTGAGAATGTTGATGGCTGTACTCTCCGATAATTCGGAACCCGTAAATACGGACGGCGCACCTAAAAAATGACTCTGTTGATGCAGGAAGGTATTTAGATAGTGTCAGGACTCCTGGGGAATCCAAAAATGCTTGCTATTCTAATAATCGCAGGTCTCGTTTTTCTCATCAGTCTCGCTGGCGGCGCTTTAGGGAACGCCTTTGGCCTAGGCTTTCTAAGCAGCCCCTTAGCCGCTATTCAAATCCCCGCAGAACCGTTCCTTCCCGGCGAACTTTTCCCTGGGTTTACCGTCATGAACACTATGGTTACAGCATGGCTGGCCATCATTGTTCTGGCCATCATCTCTTACACCGCAACTCGAAACATTAGCGAAGTTCCCCGAGGAATGCAGAACCTGATCGAGGTTTTCATCGAGTTCTTCCTGAACCTCGCGGCGAGCATTGCGGGCCCAGAGCGGGCCAAGCGTTTCTTCCCTCTAGTAATGACGATCTTTCTGTACATCATGATTTCGAACTGGATGGGCATTCTGCCCGGCTTCGGCACCATTGGCTGGATCGAGCCCGCTGAAGAGCTTATTCACCACGCGGAAGAAGAGGCGGTACATGATGGTGGCGACGGAGCCCACCCCGACCTCGAAGGCATTGAACTGCAAGTATTCGAGGGCGACGCCGGATTTGGCTACATGGCATTCGGCTCTCTGAAAGACCAGATAACGGCCGAGGATTTCGAGCATGACGGCGGTGCTGGCGAAGGCAAGAGTGCCGGACTGCTTATACCATTCTTGCGCAGCGCCAACACAGATATCAATACAACCCTTGCTATA
>CAJWRP010000231.1 GCA_913046025.1 uncultured Chloroflexota bacterium | reverse complement strand
GTACATAGGGGAGTATTTCGGTGGCATCGGCAATAACCGAATGGGAACGAATCTTGGTCCCAGAGTAACCATCGCAGACCTGAATGGAAATTATCTCGCTAAGCTAGGTCTGGACCCGTATGGAGACGAGCCTGGGCGCTTCTACTCGCCGCACGGCATAGCTGTGGACTCCAAGGGCGACATATACGTTGCAGAGGTCTCTTGGGCCGACTATGGCAGCAAGATGGACCCGCCTATAGAGTTGCGCTCCATGCAGAAACTGGTAAAGCAGGGTTAATTGGCGCGAAGATACATATCCCGGGAATCGCCGCAGAATGGATAAGGAATAGAAAGAGGTGCTGGCATATCGCCAGCTCCTCTTTAAATTTGCTATTCGCTTTATCGATCGTTACTCTACTATGAAGCCGCTCGTACCACTGCCGGAAACGTGGCCCGACTTGGTCGCGCTTGCAACGATCTCATAAGAGCCCTTTCCGCCGCTCTTGGCGTTCACCCGGTAACGGCAAGTAGTATGACGGTTTGAATTTGTGGTGGGAGCGCATGACAGAGTTCCTCCATCGACTGTCAAAACCACCATTGCCACGGTTCTCTTATTCATGTTAGGTACACTTCGGGTAGTTGCTGACGCTTCCGAATATTTTTACATAGATGGCGAGGAGGCATAACCTAAGGTCCAGAAATTTTTGAAACGGGAATGCGTGCATTACAGGCGTGGGTTCAAAGGCGGGTTCTCCGTCAAGTTAGAAGGTAAAGCCAAGAATGGTGCCAAGCAAGAATTGAAAGACCTCGGCTTCGGTGTCAGCGATATCGCTGTCTACCAGCCTAACTGCACACTATCAAATCCTACGCCCTATGGCATTGAGCATATTTACGTCGTTGATGCGTTTAGCCAGATCTCTGACTGCAAGGACATCACCATCGTACATCTGGATACCGGTATAGATGTCTACCACCAGGACCTGACTGGTCGAGTGGGCAATTGTTTGTAAGGATGCTACGAGTAATCGGCTCTCGGTGAGAACAAGAATAAGACCTGCAGAGACTGGGATAGACACGGCATTCACACCGTTGGCTCCACCGTTGCAGATGGAGGTAAGACGGGTACTGGAATCTGGGGAGTCGCTCCGAAAGCTAAGTTGTATTTCATTGTGCTCTGCTCCAGCGCCGGTTGATTTGCGAACGACTTTAGCTTCGGGACGGCCTTTTTGTTGTTGAAAGATTTATAGTTAGCATATACTGAAGTTGGTTGCCTGGGGTTGCTTTCATAAGAGGACTAATAAAGTGCAGTTTCATGGCAGCTAATTTTGGGGAGGCTACCGAAGGACGGTATGACGGCTAACCATATGGTGAGCAAGATAAAAATTGGGGAAGAAGGTCTGGACTTGGAGTGGGGCGATGGCCACCTGAGCCACTATAATTCCAAGTACCTTCGCATTAACTGCGCCTGCGCGGAGTGCGTCGAGGAGTGGACCAACCGACCTCTGTTAGATCCAGCTACAGTGGCGTACGATATACGAATCGAAGACCACATACCGGTAGGCAAGTACGCTATACAGTTCTTATGGAGCGACACGCACTACACCGGAATATACCCATTCGAATTGCTTCGGAAGCTCTGCCCATGCGACGAGTGCAAGGCGAACAACAAGCGGTAAAATAAGAGAAGGGCCGGTCAAATTGACCGGCCTTTATTTTTGGAAGCGCGAACAGCCCTAGGCGGGCTTGAACTTGGGCAGGGCGATCGTGTCAGTAATGTCTTCGAACACGACTTCTAAGGCCATGCCAACCTGAAGCTTCTCAGGCGTCGGGTCCTCCATAACGATATTGGTCGCCATAATCGGTCCTTCTTCAAGCTCAACAATGGCCGTTACGAAAGGCACGTCTGGCACGAAGCCGGGGTGCGGCGCCCTCTGCACTATGCCGTAGGTGAACAGCGTTGCCTTGCCGCTGGCCTGAATCCAGGTGGTGTTCCTGGAGAAGCAGCACGGCGATATATCTCTTGGGTAAAAGTACGGCTGGTTGCAGGCGTTGCACTTGCGCAGCCACAGCTCTTTTTCCTTGGCCTTCTGCCAGTACTGGTCAGACTCAACCTGTGGGACGGGTATAGGCTTCTTGTAGTCGGAAGTCATTTATTGGCTTCTCCTCATCATCGATTATTGCTAGTCAACACCAAGAATTACGGTTCCTGTCGATGACAGAGAGCCGCCGGTACCGTGCACCAGAGACAGCTTGGGATTGTCGATCTGCCTCTCGCCAGTCTCGCCGCGAAGCTGCCGCACAGCCTCCAACACCAAGAACATGCCGTACATGCCCGAGTGTGTGTAAGACAGGCCGCCACCGCTGGTGTTCATGGCGAAGTTTCCGCCCGGTGCGGTGCGCTGGCCCTTTACGAAGTCCGGAGCTTCTCCCGGTCCGCAGAAGCCTAGGCTCTCCAGCGTGGCTAGCACCGTGTAGGTGAAGGAGTCGTAGATCATGGCTAGGTCTATATCGTCGTGGGTTACACCAGCCATTTTCATTGCGGCAGGTCCGGAATTCCTGGCCCATGTTCGTGTCAGGTCTGGCATCTGGCTCAGAATGCCGTGGTCGTGGCCCTCGCCAGCGCCAAGTACGTAAACTGGCTTTTTGGGCAGGTCGCGAGCTCGCTCCGCTGTGGTGACAACGTAAGCGCCGCCTGCGTCTGTTACCAGACAGCAGTCGAACAGGTGGAATGGCCAGGAGATCCAGCGCGAGTCATGGTAGTCGTCGAAGGACATCTCCTGTGCTTGCATGTAGGCCTTGGGATTTAGGTTGGCCCATTTGCGAGTGGCCACTGCAACCTCGGCCATACCCTGCCGGGTGAAGTCGTCGCCGTATATGTGCATGTAGCGCCGTGCGGCCATGGCGTAGTTAATCGGCGCGCCAATAAAGCCGTAAGGTGTCTCATACTGAGGTCCCGGATCCGATGCGTTCAAGCCCATGCGTGAACGTGCGCTGCGACCGGCTTCCCCGTGGGTCACGAGGATGGTGTCACAATAGCCGGCGTTGATGGCGGCCATCGCGTGAGCGATGTGGATGATGAAAGACGAACCACCTACTGCCGTGGTGTCCGTGAACATGGGCTGGACGCCCAGGTACTCGCCCAGGTTAATGGTGGACGTTCCGGCGGTCATCAGACCGTTAATGTCCTTCATTTTCAGCCCTGCGTCTTCCAGGGCGTTATAAGCAGCCTCAGCGTGAAGCTGCAAGTTGGATTTCTCTATGCGCCCGATCTCATCGGACTCGGCTACGCCAACTATGGCGACCGTTTTACTCAAATCAGCCATTGAGTGCTCTTCCTCCTTTTTTTGTTGGAATTATTTGGATAGTGAGCGATTTAATTATTGGAAATACGGTCACGCCATAATGGCGTGCCGCAGTCTGCGCCGCCGCCTAGGATATAACGGCGGTGTCAGTAAGGCAAGGAATCAGGTAACCGATCTTCAATGTGCAGAGTGATTGTCTTTTGGTCAGTCTGTCTACTGAAGCGGCGAGTAGTCGGTGGGAGCAAGCAGAGAGTTGGAAACCCGCTTGACGATGAGACCGTTGGCCTCGGATTCGGAGCGGACCTTCTGCCACTCGGGGTCGGCCCGGAAAGCAGCCCAGGCCTTCTCTCGTTGGCCGGCGTCCTCGAAGGCTACGATGTAGATGAGCCTGTCAGAGAAATCGCCAACTTCGGAAGTCCAGTAGGCGATATTTTTGATGCCGTGTCGCTCAAAAATCGCCATGGTGTGGTCTCGGAATCTGGCGTGTAGGTTTGGCAGCATTCCTGGCATTGTTTCGTATACGCGGTACTCGTAAATCATGGTGCCTCCTCATTTTTGATATGTTTTCAAGCGAGTGTTCGCTCGTCGCCAATTGTCGTGCGGGAAGCCAATGCCTGTCAACTGTTGTTTGGCTTCAGAAGATCCCCAGTGAGGCGGCTACGTCGTCGGCAAGCACCTGGTAGCCGGATAAAGCCACGTCCGTACCGAAGAGACCGTTCATGGGCGTTATAGATATCCGACTTTTGCGCAGGGCCCATATGTCAGTGCCCTCGGCAACAGTTGGGTTGATGCTCTTGTTGTGCTTGATCCAGAAGTGCGTGGCCCGGCCGTTGGTACCGCGCTCCACGTTCTCTAGGTATTGCCGCGGACCTAGCCGAGTGATTTCAACCTTCTGGATAGACTCCGAAGTGGCGTTGGGTAGGTTTACGTTGAGCATAAATGGCGCAGCGAAACCGTTGTTGGCAATTGATTCAGCCAGCGTCTTGGCTGTCAGCGCCGCCGCCTCGTATTTCACCTTGGTCAGGGAGGCAACGGATATGGCGATGGATGGTATGTTGCGGAAATAGCCCTGGATTGCGCCGCCAAAGGTGCCGGAAACCATGACGTCCATTCCCAGATTAGAGCCCTGGTTGATGCCCGAGACCAGGAGGTCGATTGGGCCTGAAACCAGGCTTTCTACAGCCAGCACTACGCAATCGGCAGGGGTGCCTTCTACGGATACGGTGCGAATGCCCTCAACGGGAGGAGGCTCGATTTCGCGAGTGTGGACCACGGATTGCAAGGTAAGCGCGGCTCCGATGCCGCTCTGGTCCCGGTCGGGCGCTACCACGGTCACGGTCCCCAGCTCCTGTAATGCCTTCGCCAGCGTCCACAGGCCAGGCGCGTTAACGCTGTCGTCGTTTGTTATTAGTATGTTCAATTTTATATTCTCATTTCAGGTTCTTTACCAAATGAATTGGATTAAGTGCTTTACTTCTTTTATACAAAGTTCGTCTAAGCCATCCCTTATTTTTCGCGATGTTGCCGATTCGAATTTGACCTCTGGTACGCTCACCGCTGGCAATTAAAGTGATTATTTAATGAAAATTCTTGTTACCGGTGGTGGAGGATATCTT
>CAJWRP010000230.1 GCA_913046025.1 uncultured Chloroflexota bacterium | reverse complement strand
ATGGCATGATGGATGGTCGTACCTGGCTGGGTTTTCCTGATGGGCCAAGAAACACACCTTCCCTTTTTGGAGTGAGTCGTACATTGCCAATGCACTGGTCTGGAGATCTTGATGAATTACAGGATGTGGAGGTGACGATACGTGAAATACAAGTTGGAAACGGTCTGATAAATGGCGAAGCACATGACACCCTCGGCGTGGCGCACGCTGGAATGTCATCTCAACTAGATGCACTGGCTTCTTACCTAGCTGTGTTGGAGTTTCCAATGTCACCTCAACCTGTGGACGGAGCTGATCTGAAATTGGGCAGGCAGATGTTCACATCTCTCGGATGTGAGCGTTGTCATGTACCTCCGATTTTTACAGATCGCGAGTTACATGAGGTTGGTACTGGAGATAAGCTGCTAGAAAAGAACCGCCATGGCCATGGAACAAGATTCGACACTCCCAGCTTGATCAGCGTCTGGATGACTGCCCCGTATTTTCATGATGGCAGTGCACAAACATTAGAAGACGTTTTCAGGACCGGCACCGTACATAATGTTTTTGAACAACTCAGTGTTGAGGAATTAGGCTCCTTAATCGGCTATATGAAAGCTCTGCCTGTAGAGGATTGAATTGACATAAAAATGGTAGGTTACTTAGGCCTCTCACCACTCTGAGACCCACCAAAAGCCCTCATACGAATCTATATCGCCACGCTGTGCTCCGATATCATCAGGCAATGCCACCTAATAAGACAATCGTTAACTTCAAAGATGCCGTTGCCGACATCCCAGACGGCGCATCGATCATGATCGGCGGTTTCGGTGGTGCCGGTGGTCAGCCGACTCGGCTCATGCTTGCCTTGCGTGATCTGGGTGTGAGTGATCTGACCATCATCGGCAACGTTGCCGGGATTTCAGCAACAACGCACTACGGCTGGCGGGAAGGTCCACGTGATCCGAAACCTGTCGACCAGGGAATGTTTTTCGCCAGTGGTCAGGCTCGGAAGATCATATGTTCCTTTCCTGTTCCCGGCACGACCAATCCGCTCAGTGAGATAGAAAAGGCTTGGCGTGAGGGTAAAGCCGAGGTCGAAATAGTCCCGCAGGGCACTTTGATCGAACAGATTCGTGCTGCTGGCGCTGGGATTCCGGCGTTCTACACGCCCACTGGAGTTGGTACGCCGGTGGCTGAGGGTAAGGAGAGTCGAGAGTTCGAAGGTCGGGCTTATCTGCTCGAACACGCCCTACCCGGTGACTATGCGTTTGTTCGTGCCCAAAAAGCAGATACACACGGCAATCTACAGTACGTTGGGACCAGCCGAGCGTTCGGACCAGCCATGGCGAAAGCCGCAAAGATCACTATCGCCGAAGTTGACGAAATCGTGGAGCCAGGCGGCATCGATGCCGAACGTGTCGGCACGTTGGGTGCATACGTGGACCGAATCGTGCAGCGAGAGCCAGGAGATCCGTATCCATGACAACTGATCCCGCTCCTCGTCTTTCACGCACAGATATTGCGCGCCGAACTGCGCTTGATCTGCCAGATGGTGGAATCGTGAACCTTGGCATAGGAATTCCGGCGCTCTGCTCTGACTTGCTACCGGAAGGTGTTGAGCTTCGATATCACGCCGAAAACGGGATACTCGGTTTCACAGAGATGGACACGAAATTTGACGGCGATCCGAACATCATGGACGCTGGCGGCAATTTCCCTAAGCTCGTGCCAGGTATGGCATTCTTCGACTCAGTGGAGTCGTTTGACCTGATCCGTGGAGGGCATATCGATGTCACAGTCCTTGGCGGACTGCAGGTTTCCGGTGAAGGCGATCTCGCCAACTGGATGATTCCGAAGCGAGGCATTGGCAGCATCGGTGGCGCAATGGATCTTGCGGCCAATGCAAAACGGGTGATCGTGGCGATGGAACACACGACCCGCGACAACAAACCCAAGATAGTTAATCAGTGCAGCTTCCCTCTAACAGCTTCGAACTGTGTTGACGAGATTGTCACTGATATAGCAGTGATCAAAATCACTGCCGAAGGGCTTTTTCTAATGGAGGCAGCGTTAGGCTGGTCGTCGGAAGATGTTCAGGCGATCACGGAGCCTGAGTTGATTATCAGCGAGGGCTTTGGGCCCATACGGACGCGGTAGCAGTCATCATAATCAAAGACCTCGATAATATCAGCCACAAGAGCAACCCTGATTGAAATCAGCCTCAATCTGTTGTTCACTGATCAGTGCTTTCGGGTACAGTGCCTGCGTTAGCAAATCTATAAGTCCGGGAGGTCTACCCATGCCACTACACCCGCAGGCCGCAGATGCCCTCGAGAAGGCGGCAGCAATGGGGTTCCCCTCCGCAACGGACGTAACCCCTGAAGAGGCCAGAGCTAACGCTCGTATATCTCGATCTGCCATTGGAGCAGAAGTGGAGCCAGTAGGCTCCGTCGAAGATAGCTCCTTTCCTGGACCGGCAGGTGAAGTTCCAATCAGAATCTACAGGCCAGATGAGGATGAAGGCCATCCTCTGGTGATGCTGTTTCATGGTGGGGGATGGGTGATTGGAGATCTTGATGCAGAGGACACGACAGCGAGAGGGACGTGCTCGCGCGTCAACGCGGTTGTTGTCTCCGTCGATTACAGGTTGGCGCCAGAGATAAGGTTTCCTGGGGCGGTAGAGGACTGCTACGCAGCAACAAAGTGGGCTGTCGATAATTCAGATTCGCTCGGCATCGACGGAAGCCGGGTTGCCACGACCGGTACCTCTGCAGGTGGAAACCTATCAGGTGCTGTTTCGATGATGGCACGCGATTTAGGTGGTCCACACATCTCACACCAAGTCCTCTTTTGTCCTGTTATCGACTTCGACTTCGATAGAAAGTCATACATTGAATGTGCCGAAGGATACGGGCTCACGCGCGAAGCCATGATCTTGTACTGGAATCAGTACACTGGCACTGGTGAAGACCGATCAAACCCGTACGCTGCCCTGATCAGAGCCTCAGACCTATCAGGGCTTCCCGATGCAACAATCATCGCCGCGCAGTATGACCCACTTGTCGACGAAGCGGTCGCGTACGGAGATGCCCTTAAGGCCGCAGGCGTGGACACATTGAGTGTCGTCTACGACGGTATGACCCACGGCTTCAACAATCGGACCGGAATCATAGACGCGGCCAAAGAGGCGATGGATCAGTCTGCTCAGCGGATCTTGAGGTCATTCGGCGACGTGTGAATATAGGTATATTCTAGAACGACGGCCCCGCAGATTTCAGCCAGAACTTCGGTACGCTATTATCACCTGTTTATTCAATAGCTTTTAGCTCACGCTGCCTCAACGCTCATTGCAACCGCACCGCCTCCGCCGTGGCATATCACAGCAAGGCCTTTGCGTCCTGCTGTACGTTTCAGTCCGTGTAACAGGGTCACGAGAATTCGTGCCCCGCTAGCGCCAATCGGATGTCCTAGCGCCACCGCACCCCCGCGGGTGTTAACGCGTTCAACGTCCCAACCCAGTGCATCACCATTAGCAAGCACCTGCGCTGCATAAGCCTCATTAACCTCGATCATGTCGAACCCTTCAAGTGTCTCTCCAGTTCGCTCAAGCAGGTTCGCAACCGCCAGTTTAGGTGCATCAAACAACATTCCAGGGTCGTTGGCAGCATGAGCATAGCCCGAAATTCGCCCAAGCACGTTAACGCCTGACTCGCCTGCCTTGCGGTCCGAAATGACAATCGTCGCCGCTGCACCATCGCTGATCTTGGAAGCGTTCCCGGCGGTAACGGTCTCTCCTGGAGGGAACGCAGGCCGTAGCTTCGCAAGAATCTCAACCGTCGTGTCAGCTCTTGGTGCTTCGTCTTTATCTACAACCGTTACATCTCCACGACGACCTTTTACGCTCACTGGAGTAATCTCATCTTTGAACCATCCCTTGGCTGTTGAAGAGGATGCAAGGGCATTGCTGCGTCCGGCGAACTCATCCTGCCGCTGTCGTCCAATGCCGTACTTCTCGTTAATCGCCTCGGCGGAACTGCCCATGTGATGGTTTTCGAACGGGCACCACAAGCCATCATGAATCATAGAATCAGTGAGGTTCGCGTCCCCAAGCCTCTGACCCGTCCTGCTATCAAGCAACAAGTGGGGAGCCTGGCTCATGTTTTCCATTCCTCCAGCCGCAACCACGTCTGCTTCACCAAGTTGAACAGACTGAGCAGCGAGGATTACCGCCTGCATCCCAGATGCGCAGGCCTTGTTGACTGTGAGTGCTGATGAGGATTCGGGAATCCCGGCTGCAATAGCTGCCTGCCTAGCAGGTGTCATTCCAAGCCCAGCAGAAAGCATGTTGCCCATGATCGTGTATTCGACGGCATCGGAAGTGATCCCGGACCGGTCAACGGCGGCGGCGAGAGCAATTCCACCGAGATCCGTGGCTGATGTTGTGGAGAGACTACCGCTGAACTTGCCGAGTGGTGTACGGGCAGCGCTGGCGATTAATACTTCGGATTTCATATTTCCACTTCTCAGAGATGTAAGAATGTGTCAAGGTGTCTCAGATTATTTATCTACGTCCGTAGGGTCAACCCTTATACACTCTTGTGCTTAGCGTGTGAAGCTGAATAAGAAGAGCCTAAATTAGGCAGATACTACTGCAGCGCGTCCCGCGCATGTGAGTGTTAATGAGAATTAATCCGTCATGGGAGCCCCACCGACCTGTTCTGAGGTAACACTTGAACTTGTTCTCTCTCCGTATATGGCGGTTTATCCGCAACAACGCAACATTTAGCCGAACTTCGCCATAGCCTCTCTGACCTGCTCTTTGTCCTCGACCAGTTCGCGAGCATAGATAGCCGTTGTTATTGCAGGATTCGCGTGTCCCAGAATCTTGCTGATGGTTGTGATCGGTACATGCTCAGACAATAGGTAACTACCTGCGTTGTACCTGAGA
>CAJWRP010000229.1 GCA_913046025.1 uncultured Chloroflexota bacterium | reverse complement strand
CCTCTTGTTGCTGGCCTCCGCTAGAAACTGCGGAATGATGTTTCCGAAGGCTATGGATAACTCAACTCCGTCAGCGCCTGCCTCCCGCACACGCCGCGCGGCGTCACCAAAGGCGGTCACAAGCTCCTTCACCTCTTCCGTAGACATCTCATGAGGCATCATCTGTCCAAAGTGCAGCGATGGCGCTGGAATGGCCGACGGCCCCACAGAGATCTGCTCCAGGACTCCGCCTGGGCTAGGAGAGCGTCTTCCGGCGTGGGTGGCCTGCACCAGGAAAGGCACCCCATATTCATGCGTGGCCTCCGCTATCTTCCCTAGCATGGGAATCACGTCGTCTGTAAACAGGTGCAGCGGTGCAACGCCTGTGGGGTGTACGCTGGCGGCCTCCGAAATAATCATGCCGGAGCCGCCTTTAGCCCGCTCACGATAGAAATGCAGATGGCGCTCAGTAAATTTGCCGCCCTGATCGAATACCGTGGCGTGACCTGTGCAGACAATGCGATTAGGCACCGTTATATTGCCAACCTGGATCGGGCTAAACAATATTGGAAAATCTGAACTCATGATTAAGTCTCCTGTGAATATGTTGGCGGCCTTCAAGCGGCCTTGGCATATGCTAATGCCACCTATATAATCGTGCAAACGATTAGACGGCAAACCCACATAATCTCCCCATGTAGAGGTGAACAATGGCCAGCTCAGAACTTAACGACATCGTCCAGATGCTGAGAGATCGTGCCAAGGCCGGCGCAGAAAATCCACCTACACTGGATGAGCGAAGAGCGGGCATTGTCGCAGGTGGCCAGGCCTTCGAAGATCTGACCGGCGTCGGAACTGAAGCCGTAAATGCGAATTCAGTCTCATGCGAGTGGGTTGCAACAGCAGAAGCCGATCCCAGCCGAACGATTATCTACCTGCACGGCGGCGGCTACGTTATAGGGTCCATCGTCAGTCACCGTGGAATGGCTGCCAGCGTTACAAGGTCATCCAAGGCACGGGTGCTCAGCGTCGACTATCGTCTGGCTCCGGAGCACAAGTTCCCCGCGCCTGTGGAAGACGTAATGTCGGTCTATCGATGGCTTCTGGCCTCTGGTCAAGATGCAGCAAAAATTGCCATCGCCGGCGACTCTGCTGGAGGCGGCTTAACCATTGCCGCGATGGTTGCTATAAAAGGCGCAGGCCTGCCCATGCCTGGTGCAGGCGTCTGCATATCGCCTTGGGTAGATATGGAGGCCTTGGGTGAGTCTTACGATTCTCGCGCGTCCCTGGACCCCATGCTGACCAGAGCGGGGATTCTCGCTTTCGCAAAGGATTATCTTGGAGACGCAGATCCAAAGTCGCCACTGGCCTCTCCCATATACGCAGACCTTTCGGGACTGCCACCTATCTTGATTCAGGTAGGCACCTCTGAGGCCATCTACGACGATTCTACCTGGTTGCGAGATTACGCTACGAAGGCCGGTGTCGACGTGACCTTTGAAGCCTGGGACGACATGGTACATGTCTGGCACCGCTACGCCTCCAAGTTACCGGAGGCTCAGCAGGCAGTTGATCGCCTGGGAGAGTTCGTGCAAGAAAAGCTAGAAGCCACAGCCGTACCGTCAGGAGACTAGTCTAATAAATAGGAGCATCAAGAAACCACCGTGACGACTACAGTATCAAATAAGTTCACTTTTGGAGAATACGACCAGGCGCAGGAATACTACCTGGAAAACGGCCTCACCGACGGCCTGCCTATCGTGCCACCAACGGAGGCCAAAGTTAGGGCAATGCTAGATGCTTCGGGATTTAAGCCTTCTGATGTAGTGGCTGTGGAGGGTGTACGAGGCAAGACGTTCCTGGCGAGAACAGTGGCAGTCAACGCAGTGATGGCCGGATGTAAGCCCGAGTATATGCCAGTCGTGGCAGCGGCTGTGCAGGCGGGCTCGGAACCAGAATTCAACTTCCACGCCAACAGCACTTCTACCAACGGTGTAGGCGTTCTGGTGCTGGTAAGCGGCCCGATTGCCAAGAAAATAGGTATCAATTCAGGATCAGTATTAATGGGCCATGGCTTCCGCGCCAACGCCACAATAGGCCGCACGCTAGGCTTGCTAAAGATAAACGCTTACGGATCAGTCCCCCACGACATGGACAAGAGCACCCTGGGCCATCCCGGCAAGTACACGTTCTGCTTTGCCGAAAACGACGACGCGATACCGTGGGAGCCGCTTCGTGTAGAGAAAGGCTTCCCTGCCGACACCAGCACCGTAACGGTGTTCGCGGCCAACTCGCCTCTGCAAGTAAGCACGCATAACCATAGCCATCCTCCCCAAATTCTTGGCATCGTATCAGACGCCATCCAAGGCATGGGCATGGGCTCTTCCGAGGTGGTGGTTGTGATCAGTCCGGAAGTTCTGGAATACGTGCGAAGTTCGGGCTGGAGCAAGGCGCAAATCAAGGAATTCATTTTCAAGAACATCCATAGGACTGGCAGCGAGTGGAACGCCCACTACCGCACGGAACACCCTTACTCTGGGAACGACCTGAACAAGGGCTTCCCAGTTGTCGACTCTCCTGACCACCTGACCATTGTTGGGGCTGGCGGGGAAGCCGGGGCATTCGTAGCAATGATAGGCGCATGGGGCGGTGTTAGCTCCGTGACTAAAGAGATTTCCACCGGGAGGTAATTTCAGACAATGGTTGACGAGGTTATTACATTGGACCCGCGAGACCCATCGGAGAAGAAGACCGATGGCATTGCAGCCAGGTCGGGGTCGCTGGATGGCAAGGTCATAGGGCTGCTATCCAACAACAAGCCCAACTCGGAACTCCTTCTGCGTGGAGTTGTTGACCTGCTAAAAGAAAAGTACAACGTAAAAGAGGTAGTTGAGGCCAACAAAGGGTCCCACCGTGTACCTGCACCCCAAGACATGATCGACGATCTGGTAACAAAGTGCGATGCAGTGGTAGTCGCCACCGCTGAATGAGGAAGCTGCACCTCCTGCTGTATGCAGGACGCAGTTGCCCTAGAGAACAAAGGTATCCCTTCGGTTGTGCTGGTTACCAAGCCCTTCAACTCCCAGGCTAAGGCTATGGCAAATCTGCTGGGTCTCCCTGGATACGAGTACGCTGTTATTGGCCACCCCATGGGCAGCCTGACCGATGATCAGGTCCTGGACCGCGCCAAGGAAGCCATCGAACAGGTGGAGAAGCAGCTGACGTCATAATGCTGCGTTGGGTCTGATTAGATTTTACGCCCTGCCGTCTTTCATCGGCCGCAGGGCGTTTTCATTACCTCCACTTGTGATTGACCTCACCTCAACGTATTATGCCCACGTACGGGAAATCCCCCGAGCAAACCATCGCCTGCAGATGGCATCCGCTATACATTAACCATCTGCCAACTGGATAAATTGATGATATTCGACGGTCACGCCTATACGTTTCCATCACTGAAGGGGAATGGCGAGTTCGACAGCCCTGAGCAGTTGCAGCGCCACCTACAACAGGCCATTGGTGCGCACCACCAGCCCCCCATTAACGTCCGCGATGGCTCGCCAGGAGACAATTCAGACCTGATCGAAATGGCCAACTGGCCCAGCCTGGACTCCCTGACAGAATGCAACTTCCGCACGGCGTCTAACGGGCGATTCGAGTGGACGGCCAACGGTCAGGACTACTACAAGCAGTACTTCCCACCACTGGTTACTGATATGGAGTACCCTGCGGCACGGCTGGTGGCAGAGATGGATTATGCAGGGGTAACCAAGGCGCTTTTGCACCGCACGCCGTACTTGGGAATCGGCAACAAGTTCATATCAGAGTGTGTGTCGCAATTTCCAGACCGTCTGAAGGGACTGGCGCACGTGGAGGAGTGGCTGATCGCACCCGACCCCGAGGGCTCACTGGAAAAGGTTGAGTGGGCGATCAATGAGGGCGGACTTTCAGGCTTACACTTCCTGCCACCACAGATGAACCTTTACAACCAGAGCGGACCCTGGGACTCTCCGGAATGCCGGACATTTTGGGATGGATTTGCCAAGCTCGGCGTTCCAGTCTTCTTCTCAGTTAAAGAGCGCGTTGAGCCGCGCATGGACAGCATGTTGGACGAGATTAAGACCTTGATTCGATGGACAGAGCGATACCCCGACGTACAGGTGGTCATCACCCACGGTGTGCAGTGGCGGCTATTCATGGACGAAACAAGCATTAATTTTCCTGAGGAGATCTGGGCGCCTTACCAGAATCCCAATGTTTACCAGCAGTTCCTCTTCCCAATTGCCTTGGGGGCGATATGGGAGTACCCGATGCCCCAAGTACATTCGGCCATCGAAGAGTGCGTCAAACGCATCGGGGCCGACCGAATAATGTGGGGAACAGATATGCCGATAGTCATGCGTTTCTGGACCTACAAGCAGAACATCGAATTCATCACACGCCACTGCGATTTCCTCAGCAAGGAAGACACCGACCAGATAATGGGCGGCACTGTGGCGAAACTGCTGGGCGTTGACTGGCCTGAGTCCGGCAGCGGGCACTCGGTGACAAGATGAGGATTGCTCGATTCCTGTACCAGACAAAGCCTCAGTGGGGAGTGATTGACGGCGAAGACTTCCGTAGTCTCCCAGGCGGTCCCTATACCAATCCCCAACCAGGACGCGCCATGTGCAAACTATCGCAGGCAAAGCTCCTGGCTCCCATGGATCCATACAGGAACAAGATTCCAGCCATGGCTGCCAACTACGGCGAGAAAGCCGGTCGCGACGGTCCCGGAATATTTATGAAGCAAGCTGGCACGGTCATCGGTCCAGGTGATGCCATTGTCTACCCTCGCTCGTGCACCAAGGTGCTTCACGAGGCAGAGGTGGGCATAGTCATTGCGAAGAAGGCCAGGCACGTTAGAGTCGAAGAGGCGTTGGAATACGTGCTGGGCTACACATGCGTCAACG
>CAJWRP010000228.1 GCA_913046025.1 uncultured Chloroflexota bacterium | reverse complement strand
CGGCGAATAACCACTCTGATGTGCATATAGGGAGAGGTCTCCGCCCTCCTCTGCCATGGCTTCTTTGAGGCCATCAAGCAGACCATCAAGCGGCAGGGATGCAGGATCCGGATAGGCGACGGCAAAGTCATATTTGCCACGCTTCACTATGGGTGCCTCTTTGGCTACCGGGGCGTTTTTCGCGAAGAGTCCGTCGAAACTAAATTGAGAATCCGCCAAATTATTTCTCCTTGTTCTTGAATCCAAGCGCTTGCATACGGGAGGATTCACCATCAATCATCGCCAAGTGTATTACCTTTCCTGAAAGATGACAACGAAACACCCAGGTAATCCAATCACCTGGAGAAATGCCCTTGTGCGAATAGCGTCAACACCAACAGGTGGGTCTATGCTCTAAAATGAGTTTGCCTGCTATGCCCATCCACACTTTCGTAAAGAGCAAGATGGCCTAACTTGATTATCGTATTAAGAATAGTAGTAGCCCTTATCGCCACTGCCTTCCTCGACCTGTTTAATTCCTACGCTATCGCCGTGAATGAAAAATTAGGCACCGACGAACTCAATGCACTACTTGCAATAAGTGACCCTGATGTTGTACTGCAAAATAGAGCCATCCACAGGACGCGGGACGACATGCTCTGCGAGTACAGGGCAAGGCTGGACTAAATTACGCCCATCTCTCTAAGACGGACCAGATCTGTGTTGGATAGACCCAGCAGCTCGCCATAGACTTCCTGGTTGTGTTGACCCAGGGTTGGCGCAGGTTTAAGCTCCCATTCGAAACCTTTAGCCTTATATGGCCCCACAGGGTACTCCAACTCACCGGCAACAGGATGAGGCACCTTAGCGAAGTAGTCGCGCTCACGAAGATGCTCCCATCCCAGGATGTCCTCTGGCGAGGCTACGTATGCGAAGGCCAACCCCATGTCCTGCGCCTTCTCGAATATCTCGCGTTTGCCATGCTGCATTAGCCAGGGCAGCATGAGGGAATCGAGCTCGTCGGCGTTTTCTCCCCTGCCGCCACGGTCGTCAAATTTGGGGTTGGTCAGAGCGCCGATTTTCATTAACTCGGCCATCTGCGGCCACTTGTGGTCCGGTCCGGCGATCACGCCAACATAGCCGTCTTTACATGGATAAGGCCCCCATGCAGCGCGTCCATATCCGCGATTGCCTGTACGTCGGAAATTGCTGCCCGTGTAGCTGTACTGACTAAGTGCATTCTCCAGAATCGTGGATATGTACTCGGATATGGCAACGTCCACCTGCTGACCCTGCCCCGTACTATCTCTATGCCAGAGGGCGCTCATGGTGCCGACGAAGCCGTTCTGACCTGCCCCATATTGAGCCAGACGAACTCCCATATGCAGAGGCTCTCTGTCCGGGTCACCAGTGATGTACATAAGACCACCCAGAGCATATAGATTAATCTCTCTGGCTGAGTAGTCCCTGTAAGGCCCGGTCTGTCCGAAGTTAGAAATGGATGTCATTACAAGCTCTGGCTTGAAGTCTCGCAGCGTCTCGTAATCAAGACCAAGACTCCCCATAACTCTCGGCTCGTAGTTCTCTACTACAACTTCTGCCCAACTCAGCATGTCGAGAAAAATATTCTTCCCTGCGGCTTTTTTAAGGTCTAGCGTTATGCTTTGCTTGCTGCAGTTGAGGGAGAGGTAGAGGGCGCTATTCTCAGGATCCAACGTCCCTTCCGGAAAGGGGCCCAGAAGCCTGGACGAGTCTCCATGACCTGGACGCTCGATTTTAATAACTTCCGCGCCCTGCGTCGCCATAAGGCGCGTTGCATACGGCCCGGACACGTAGTGAGTCAGATCAAGAACTTTAAGGCCGGATAGCAGGCCTTGATTATTACTAGATGAATTTTCGATAGTTAGTCCCCTGGCCCGGCCTGTCTACTGAATAGGAATTACGGCGCGCTTGTGATTGGCTACCGCTATTCGCTTGTCTGGGCCTTCATACACTTCGATGTCGTAGGTCAGCCGGTTTCGGTCAACCTCCGTTAACGTAACTTTGACCTGTACTTTTTCACCCAATGAAGTTGGCGCAACGTGCCGAAGTCCATCAACAGCATAACCCACTGTGGTGTGAGACTCGGCCAAATAAGGCTCAGACTGCAAAATGCAGGTATTCTCCATGAGCCCTAGCAGCGCCGGTGTGGAGAGCACGTCTGCACCCTCCTTGCCCATGCGATTGACCGTATGATCCTTCGTTACCTCTATTTCCTGATCGAAAATTTGTCCCATCTGAAATTTGTCCATTGTCATATCGCTTGCTCCGCCCGTTTTTTTTGAACTACGGATATTCCTAGCCCGATTAAGTTGCTAGCCTTCTCTTCAAATTGTGTTTCGTTCACCACTCTAGCTCAGTCTTCACCAGCCTAAGCCTTAAAATTTCAAAAGACTTCGATACGTTTGAAGGCTTCTGCGTACTGAACACCGATTCGTCTGCCTACGTCGGCGTAGCGCGACCTTGCTCTGACCTCACGTAACTCCCAGCCTTGCTCAACCTGGCTCCGGTGTCGACTCAGCGCTTCCAATTTCGTCTCGAAAGTATCGGTGACATCGAGAAACGTGTCAGGCTCAGGCGAGCCCCATAGGTAAACCTCTCTGACCTTGTGTGGCTCCAAGCCGTCCTTGACATGCTCAGGAAACGCGTGGATGTCCCGGGCAAACGGAAATACACAGTTCAGCGTAACGCGACCGGCAGTGTAATGGTCCGGGTGCCTGATATAAGGCCTATTGGGATCTACCGTGACCACAGTCTCCGGGCAATGAATGCGAATCTGCCGGGATATCTTCTCTCGCAATTCGTAGCAGTCCTCCAGGCCCTGGTCTGGAAAGCCTAAGAACACTACCTCGGATAGGCCAAGCACTTCGGCTGAATTCCTCTGCTCCTCTTCACGAGTTGCAGCCAGCATATTCGGCGCCATATTCAAATCGGAGCTGCCCTTGTCGCCATTGGTACACACAAGCAGCACAACCTTACGTCCTTGCGAAGCCCACCTTGCGATAGTGCCGCCTGCTCCCGACTCCATATCATCCGGATGTGGGCTGACCACCAGAACGGGCTTCGTGCTCGTGGTTGTGTCCATAAGGTCCTTAGGTATAGAGAATGGCAATATGCTGGGATTTTGAACCACATTTCTGCTTGAACTAGACTCTGTCATTTACGCGACCTTTGCTAAAAAGATGTACTGGCCTGGAGCTACTTAACGGCCATGGAAAACTGGTGTGCGCTTCTCCTGGAAAGCCTTGATACCTTCCAATGCGTCCTCAGTGCTCTGCAATCGGCGATTCACAATTCCTGCCAGACGGACTCTGTCCTCCAGCCTCATGCTCTGGCCTCGGACAGCGACTTCCTTAATGGTGCGCATCGGCAGAGGTGCGTTCTGCTTGAGTTTCTGGATAAATTTTTCCACCTCGTCCATCAGGTCATCATGAGCAACGACCTTGTTGACCATGCCCATCTCGTAAGCACGATCTGCCGTGATCATGTCGCCTGTGAACAGGTACTCGAAGGCTAGGTTAATTGGCACCTTCTGGGCTAGCATACATGGACCACTAACGGAGCCAATGCCTCGTTTTGCCTGAGGCCAGCCGAACTGGGCCTGGTTCGAAGCTATACGAATGTCCGACGCCAGCGCGAGGCCGCCACCCTGTGCCAGACAAAAGCCATTTACTGCTGCAATTAGTGGCTTGAATATCTGCGACTGATAAACGTACAGGTCCTCTGTAGAAATCTCAGGATCGTACAGGGCGTCGCTTCTGCCAGACATTGACGCCAGGTCATGTCCCACAGAAAAGGCCCGGCCATTGCCGGTGATTACTGCGATCCAGACATCGTTATTATCGTTTACCTCATGTAGGGCTTCCCAAAGCTCTTTTCGCATTTCAACGTCGATGGCATTCAGCTTCTCCGGCCTGTTCATCGTAATATAGGCAACTTTTTCCCTGATCTCAAAGATCACAGTTGACATCGACATCTCCTTGCTAAATCTCTAGAAGGTTCTTTATTTGGCAGTTCAAGACGCGCGACACGCCAGCGAAAATATAGCATAGGGCCGTTTTCCTAACAAGTAAATTCCCGCAACGAAATGGGCCAATGACTGACGGGGTCGGTATGTAACTAGCGAGATTTAGCTACATCAGAATTGGCTAGTCATTGTGAGTTGTGGTACGCTTCGCAACGAACTTTAACCCCCGTATGATCGCACAAAACGGCAAATGTAAGGAGACGCGCATGGCAAAAGTTACCGGCAGCTACCTGATTGCCAAGACCCTAAAGGAAGAGGGCGTCGAAAAGGTTTTCTACCTTATGGGTGGCCCCAATTTCAACATAATGATGGCATGCCAGGACTTTGGCATCGAGACTATCGACTTCAGGCACGAGCAGGCCGCGGCTTTTGCTGCACACGCATACGCTCGAGTGACCGGCAAACCCGGCGTGGTTGCCGCCGCATCAGGCCCAGGAACACTAAATCTACTCACTGGCGTTTACACCGCCTCTGTAGACTGCGCTCCTATGCTAATTCTGGGTGGCGCAGGTCCGGTTCACGAGATCGGCCGAGACGCCTTCCAGGAAGTAGACCAGACGAACATAATGAAGCCCCTGTGCAAATACTGGCACCAGCCAACCAAGGCCGCCAGGTATCCTGAAATTGTCAGCACGGCTTATCGGCAGGCAATGTCTGGCACACCGGGCCCCGTCTACATTGACTGTGGCGCAGACGTCCTTTATGAGGAGATCGAAGAGTCGGATGCCGTAGCCGCAACTCATGCGACGCGGAAGAGCGTTCCCTCAGGTGACCCTGCCGCGGTCAAAGAGGCCATCGATATGCTGGCTGAATATGCAGAAGGTAGTCCAATCTATGTGTGGTCAATGGTTAGAGAGATGATGCATCGTAGTGTCAAGAGTTTATCCAAGG
>CAJWRP010000227.1 GCA_913046025.1 uncultured Chloroflexota bacterium | reverse complement strand
CGGCGCCAAGATGCCGCGTTTCCCTTATGGACGCTTCCCCTGGAGTTTTGAGTATCGCGCCGAGGATCATGATGGTACTGAAAAAACCTTTTTGGGACACACTGGAAACTTCAATGGCGAGGACATTCTAGACATCATACTTCAGCAACCCGCTTGTCCTGCCTTCATATCCAGGCACCTATACAATTTCTTCGTGGCCGATGAGCCTCAAGTGCCATCCTGGGACATTGAGGCTCCGCGAGACCCCGAAGCCATTAAACTTCTTTCCGATACTTTTGTGGACAATAGCTTCGAAATCACACCAGTGCTGCGCGCCCTCTTCAACTCCGACTTCTTCAAGGAGTCGATGCATCAGAAGGTGAAGAGTCCTATTGAAGTAGTTGTTGGTACCCTAAAATTAACTCAGGATATGCAGGGTCCGGACCCGCGACTCGAGTCGATGGCTAACGAGGCGGGCTACATGGGGCAAGAGATTCTTGATCCGCCCAGCGTTGAGGGTTGGCACACCGGCTATGAATGGATCAACAGCGGGTCATTGGTCAAGCGCATCAACTTTGTTGCAGACCGAGTCGGCAATACAGAGCTCCCCGGAGTTCGTCGAATCGTCGAAAGAATTGCCACGGCAAATGGGCCGAGCATGTCTCCGGCTGAATTCGTCGACCAGTGCCTAGATCAAATGGGGCAACTGCCAGTGGCCGATAATACTCGCTCGGAACTAATCAATCACGCCGAGAACGAGGGATCAATTTCGTGGCAAGACGCCGATCATGACGAGTCTTCGCGGCGCACTAGCGAGATGCTGGCTCTCATCGGCGCAACAAGAGAGTATCAGTTCGGTTAAACCAGATCCATTTCTAAAGCAAACTCGATTTAGGAGAAGCAACGATGCTTACTACTACAGTTGCTGGGCGTACCTGGAATTTCAGTCACTCCATAGGTCGTGGGGCTGCGGCGGGTGCGGGATTTGCAATCCCTTATGCCATTGCGAGTGCGCCTGATGGGGCTTTCTACGTCCTAAGTAGGGGTACAGAAAGAATTGGTCAAGGGGTGATTCTAGGCGTTAATAAGAGAGTCACCAAAGTTACTCTCGACGAGAAATTCATTGGCGAGTTTGGGAAGGGCCAGTTTACATGGCCTGTTGACCTGGCTGTGGACAGCTACGGTAACGTCTACGTTTCGGACGAACATGAGAACCTGATATCCATCTTCGACCCGGACGGTCAAAAGATAGGTAGCTGGGGTGTGACTGGCTCAAGAGAAGGCCAGATTAGCGGTCCCGCAGGAATCACCTTTGATGACCAGGATAATCTCTATGTTGTCGACAGCCGCAATAATCGCGTGCAAAAGTTTAGTAAGGACGGTGCGTTCTTGATGAGCTTTGGCAGCGCCGGCGCCGGTGATGGGCAGTTCAATAGTCCTTGGGGCATTTCGTTGGATCATAATGGCGACTTGTATGTTGCAGATTTTGGTAACAATAATGTTCAGAAGTTCACAAAAGATGGTGAATACTTGATGACCTTCGGGATATCGTCAGAGCAAAACGGAAGCCTTCTTCACCCTTCGAACGTCGCGGTTGATAGTGAAGGTGACGTTTATGTAGTAGATTTTGGTAACAATCGCGTACAGATTTATGAGCCCAACGGTGACATTATCACTGCTCTGCACGGTGATGGTATTGAGTTTTCTAAATGGGCCAAAGAAGTTGTGGATTCGAATCCAGACGTGACCAAAGCTTTCCGACGAGTGAAAGACATGTCACCGTTGGGGAAATTCGCACGACCAGTCGGGATCGTTGTTGACGATCAAGACCGCGTCATTATTAGTGAGACGGTCCGCTCCCGATTGCAGGTCTACGAAAAAGAAAAAGACTATATGGACCCACAGTTCAATCTGTAGGCTGGACATACTCAGGGCTACGGGCATCTTACTTAATTAGGCCCTATTAATTCCGGCCCTATATGCTAACGAAATTCGCATTGAAGAAACATGCCCCTATTCTACGTCGACCTTGAAGGCATACGTACCACTCTGTATAACTGATAAGTAGACTGTATCTTCCACAACGTGAACGCAACTCCGAAAGCGCCCTACCCCATGATCCCCGCTCGTTTTCGGCAGCAACAGTATTGAAGTGAGTAATCTCTTTCTGTGGAGACGAAGATGTTGTGGACATCTTCGAAATTTTCCGGTGACTTGTTATCAATGAATACGTGGTGTTCGTCCGCGAAAATTGGGTCCGCAGGCTGGGACAGATCGAAAACGACGATGCCGTTGGAGACTGTCGCGGCATAGAGGTGGCTGTCACCGTACTTAACATCCGAGACGTTACCTGAAAGACCTCCAATTACACAAGGAATGCTGATTATATTGAGCATCTCCCCTGATACCGCATCCAAGACTTCTATGCTGCCGTCCAATCGCGGAGCGAATACCAGATCGTCATCGGACCAGATGTCGGAATGAGTGCTCTGCCTCTCGGTATTGGCCTACGATCACGCAGGGTTGGCGAAGACCTCTCGTTGCAGAAGAGCGGTTACCTCTTTTGGCGTCCAGTTGAGGCGGTTTTGCATGTCGATTTCCCCATGGTCCTCCAGCTCTTCCTCTAGGAGAATTGAGCGCCTGGCATAGCTACGTAGCACAGACATATTTTGGAACATGGCCTGTAGACTCTTTTGAGAATGTGTTGCTCATCAAGATGACATCGGCCTGCTGGTAGTTGTCAGTGTGACTCAGTGTCCGCTGCATCAGCGATATGTTTCTAGTTTCGTTTTTGCACGGGACAACAGAGAGGGACGATCCATCATTATTGAAGGACAAGTTGTGGCATTTCAGGACTCTACAGGCTAAGCGGAAAACTGAATATGGCCTATAGCAAGGCATACATAGATAAAGAAGGCTCCCAATTTGGGAACCCTCTTTGTTCATAACTGGTTAGGTCTCTTTAGCCGGCTGCTGCCTTGGCTGCGTCCAGCGCTGCATTAAAGTCTGGAAGCTGCGATATGATAGGAACGTATTCCACGTACTTAACGATGTCGTCCTTGCCAACCACGAAGACTGCGCGGGCCAATAGGCCGCTCTCTTTAACATGGACGCCGTAGTTGTCGCCGAATTCTCGGCTCTTGAAGTCAGAAACTGTCTCAACCTTGTCGACCTCGTGGGCACCGCACCACCGAGCCTGAGCAAAGGGCAAGTCCATGCTTACTGTCAGGATGGTGACACTGTCTGGCAGAGAGCTGGCCAATTCGTTGAATTTTTGCGTCTCTTCACTGCACACGCCTGTATCTAGGGATGGAACTGAAGCTATTATTCGGACTTTACCTGCGGTATCTGAGAGGGAAACCGGCTTTAGTCCCGCACCTGAGACAGTAAACTCTGGCGCCTTGTCTCCGACCTTGATCTCTGGACCAAGCAATGTCAAATTGTTTTTCCCGGCTGCGAAAACGCCCGTGCGCTCCTCCAACATAAACTAGCCTCCATTAATTTATTTGCTTTATTGGTGAAAGTTGAGAAGTATTATCATTCAGGTAGCCTCGCAAGTCAATTGGCTGTCTAGCTAGGCTTCTTTTTCCCTGTTTTCTCTTCGTAGAGTTGCCACGTGTGCTCGTTAAAGGGGTAATATTTGCCGGGAGAGCAATGCTCTATTTCCAGCTGTGCCTTGATAACCTCTTCGACCTCTTCACGCTGGTGCGCAATCTGGATTACCTCGTCGACGGCTGACCTCGCTACGACCACTACACCATCGTCGTCGCCAACGACCGCATCGCCCGGTCGCACTAGGGCGCCACCGCACTGAATAGCGTCATTGATTTGCCAAGGCCAAAACTCCGCGGGGCCCTGCTTAGCTGTCGCACTGGCAGAATAAACCGGAAAGCCGTACTCCTTAAGTACCACCGTATCTCTTACGCCACCGTCTGTGACCAGGCCGCCTGCATTGAGCTGTTTCATTCGCAGGAACTTGATATCTCCACCGACGGAACTATACTCCCACCCAAGCGCGTCGATCACCAGCACCTCGCCGGGGCCGCATAGCTCGATAGCGACGTATTCTGCTGAGTCTGCGCCTTTCGGTTTGTCTTCAACAATGTCTGGCCTGTGGGGAACAAACCTCAGTGTCACCGCTCGTCCTGCCATATGCTGACCGAGCTGGAGAGGCTTGGCACCCTCGATGTAGCTCATGGGCCAACCCTTGACCCACAATCCATCAATCAAGGTTTGGGTCGGGATGTGGCGAAGCGTCTCTAGTGTTTCGGCGGATATGGGAGGTAAATCAGGCATGGTTTCCCCAAAAATAATCGGACTTGAGATGGTTCGTGCCTAAATTATTATATTGGCCTTGGGAGTACAGTACAATCGCGCTTGAACCGGCACTCCTAGAGACTATGCAAGTGGTTCCATCGGGTTTTCGCTCGGATATGTCAGCTACCCGGTGCTCGCGTGCAGTGCTGCTTGACAGTTAATCAATCCGACAGTCCGTGAATAGAATGGAGAAGGACCACTTCTAGGTGCGAAAGAGAAAACACTAGAGCCTTCCAGGAAGAAATCCCGCCTTTCGGGAAAACGAATTGGGAAGCGGGTGAGATTCACCCGGCGCCGGTCGCTCTCCACTTCGGCGAAGTCTGTATTAACGGAGAGAGAAGCCCGCAGGCTCGATGTCAGACTGTAGTTTATGTCGAGACTGAGGTCACGTGGGATCGTTGTCGGGTCTGTATTGGCGGGAGTTGTGCGCCAACCCACAATTGTGGACGGACGTGCCTCGAGCCCGATACCCTGAGAGAGATTATTAAGACCGGTAAGCCGCCCGGCGTAAATGGGCCTGCGCAGCCCCTCCGTCCGCCTCCATCCTCGCCAAAGGATCTCTTCATTCCGGCGCCGGATAGTCCGTTGGAAGTTGATGCCCCAGCTGTCGTTATCGGGGTCGAAGTTCAGCGTACGGAACGGAATTCGGATCTCGGCAGACCAACCATCGGGAAGCAGTGCG